>NZ_JBEZDN010000139.1:0-20701 GCF_040648315.1 Pseudonocardia sp. NPDC049154 | reverse complement strand
CGGCAAGGCCGCCGGGCCGCCCTCATACCGGGCGTATTCGGGTGGCCCGGCAACGCCGGCGGGGACGGCGTGGGCGCCGGGAGCGGTGGTGGCGGGTCGGGAGACACGGCCTAGGTCAAACCTCGTCGGCCGAACCTCTCCTGCAGCTCTCTACAGCGAGATGTGCGGGTCGGACTCCGGGTCCGCGGTGTCGACGCCCTTGTCCTGTGCCTCCTCGACCAGCCGCGCGATCGAGGTGAGCGGGATGCCGGCCCAGGTGGGGCGGGAGCGGGTCTCGTAGACCACTTCGTACACCGCCTTGTCGAGCTCGTAGGCCCGCAGCACCGCGGCCTCGGCGCGCGGGTCCCGCCCGGCCCCGAACGCGTAGCCGTCGCAGAACGCGGACCGGTTGCGCACCGCCCACTCGTCGGCGCGCCGGAAGAGCTGCTGTTCCTCGTGCTCGTCCCCGTCCGCCAGCGTGACCTGGTGGTAGACGGCGTAGTCGAAGGACCGCAGCATGCCGGCGACGTCCCGCAGCGGCGAGTCCATCCGGGTCCGCTCGGTGAGCGGCGCCGCGGGCTCGCCCTCGAAGTCGATGAGCAGCCAGCCGCGCGGCGTGCGGAGCGTCTGGCCGAGGTGCAGGTCGCCGTGCACGCGCTGGGTGGGGATCTCACCGGTCAGCGCGTCGTAGACCGCACGGATGCCGTCGACGTGCTCGCCCAGCGCCGGCACCTGCGACGCGGCCTCGGTCAGCCGGGCGGTGAGCGCGGCCCGCAGCTCGTCCGCGTCCCGGGTCCCCGTGCCCAGCGCCGCGGCCAGCTCCTTGTGCACCACGGCGACGGTCTCGCCGAGCCGCCGCGCCTCGCCGGCGAAGTCGCCGCCGACCTCGTTGGCGTACAGGTCGCCCTCGGCGAACAGGTCCCGCACGCTGGTCAGCGCCATCGCCCAGCCCTCGGCGGAGTTCGACGCGAAGTCCTGCAGCATGCCGAGCGTGGCGGGCAGCCCGTCCAGCGTGCCCTCGACCGCGCCCTGCAGCGACGCCACCTGCTCGCTGCCCTCGGCGCGCAGCGCGCGGTGCAGCTCGAGGTCCGGGTTCAGCCCGGGCGCGACCCGGCGGAACAACTTGAAGATGCTCTTGTCCCCGTAGGCGACGGAGGTGTTCGACTGCTCCACCCCGAGGATCCGGCCGGAGACGCGGGACGGGATCTCGGCGCCGGGCTCGGGCACGAACCGGACGTCGCCGTACGTGCGACCCTCCCGGATCGAGTCGAGCAGGAAGGCCGTGGCATCGTGGTCCCACATCGCGTCGTAGGCGATCCGGTCGCCGACCGCGCCGATCGTGGCGTACTCGAGGTCCGGCGTCGGCTGGTACCGCCGCCCGGCCAGCAGCTGGTAGTGCTCCGGCGCGCTGCCGTCGGCGAAGGTCACCCGGAGCAGGCACAGGTCCAGGAGCAGCTCACCCTCGCCGATCAGCGGGGTGGAGCCGGCGACGGCGACGGACTCGACGGGCCGGCCCTTCGCCGGGAACCAGCGCTGGCGCGCCAGGTAGTCGGGCAGATGGGCCGGGAGCTCCTCGGCGAGCGCCGTCATGCAGTGTCCTCCGCGGGCTTGATCGAGAACCAGTAGAAGCCGTGCCCGGGCAGGGTGAGCAGGTACGGTAGCTGGCCGATCCGCGGGAACGGCACCCCGCCGGTGAGCTCGTGCGGGACGTGCCCCTCCCAGGCCGAGAGGTCGAGCTCGACCGGCTGCGGGAACCGGCTCATGTTGTTCACGCACAGGACGGTGTCGTCGCCGTGCGTGCGGGTGTAGGCCAGCACCGACGGGTTGGACCCGCCCAGCTCGTGGAAGTCGCCGAGGCCGAAGGCGTGGTGGCGCTTGCGGGCCTCGATCATGTGCCGGGTCCAGTGCAGCAGCGAGGTCGACGAGTTCGACTGTGCCTCGACGTTGACGGCCTGGTACCCGTAGACCGCATCCATGATCACGGGCAGGTACAGGCGGCCGGGGTCGCACATGGAGAAGCCGGCGTTGCGGTCCGGGGTCCACTGCATCGGGCTCCGGACGGCGTCGCGGTCGCCGAGCCAGATGTTGTCGCCCATGCCGATCTCGTCGCCGTAGTACAGGACCGGGGAGCCGGGCAGCGACAGCAGCAGCGCGGTGAACAGCTCGAGCTGGTTGCGGTCGTTCTCCAGCAGCGGGGCGAGCCGGCGGCGGATGCCGATGTTCGCCTTCATCCGCGGGTCCTTGGCGTACTCCGCGTACATGTAGTCGCGTTCCTCGTCGCTGACCATCTCGAGCGTGAGCTCGTCGTGGTTGCGCAGGAAGATGCCCCACTGCGCGCCCGACGGGATCGGCGGGGTCTGGGCCAGGATCTCCGAGATCGGGAAGCGGTTCTCCCGGCGCACCGCCATGAAGATGCGGGGCATCAGCGGGAAGTGGAAGGCCATGTGGCACTCGTCGCCGCCCACCTCCGGGTCGCCGAAGTACTCCACGACGTCCGACGGCCACTGGTTGGCCTCGGCGAGCATGACCCGGCCCGGGTACTCGTCGTCCATCACCTTGCGGCAGCGCTTGAGGAAGCCGTGCGTCTCGGTGAGGTTCTCGCAGTTCGTGCCGTCCCGCTCGTAGAGGTAGGGCACGGCGTCGAGCCGGAAGCCGTCGATCCCGAGGTCCAGCCAGAACCGCAGGACGTCGATCATCGCCTCCTGCACGGCCGGGTTGTCGTAGTTCAGGTCCGGCTGGTGGGAGAAGAAGCGGTGCCAGTAGAACTGGCCGCGCACCGGGTCGTAGGTCCAGTTCGACGACTCCGTGTCGACGAAGATGATCCGCGCCTCGGGGTAGCGCGTGTCGTCGTCCGACCACACGAAGAAGTCCCCGTACGGGCCCTCGGGGTCGCGGCGGGAGGCCTCGAACCAGGGGTGCTGGTCCGACGTGTGGTTCATGACCAGGTCGGTGATCACGCGGATCCCGCGCTTGTGGGCCTCGTCGATGAGCACGACGAAGTCCTCGACGGTGCCGAACTCGGGCAGCACCGCGCGGAAGTCGCGGATGTCGTACCCGCCGTCGCGCAGCGGGGAGTCGTAGAAGGGCGGCAGCCAGAGGCAGTCCACCCCGAGCCACTGGATGTAGTCCAGCTTCTCGGTGAGCCCGCGCAGGTCCCCGAAGCCGTCCCGGTTCGAGTCGTTGAACGCGCGGACGAGCACCTCGTAGAAGACCGCCGTCTTGAACCACTGGGTGTCGACCTCGAGGGCGCGCGCGTGCCCGTAGTCGTCGGCGTCCGGCTCGTTGACGACGAGCTCGCCGCTGTCGGTCTCGACCGTCTCACTCATCGGTTGCGGACTCTATCCGGGCCGGCCCGGTTTCTCAGGTCGGAGCGCGCCCGGACCTCCGGGCCGTCCGGCCCTGGCCGCGGTGCGGACGGCGGCGCCAGCGTCGGTGGCCCACGACGAGAGGGATGTGATCGCGATGTTCGTCGACCTGGCCGTCCGGGACTTCCTCGACCGGGCCGAGCTGGTGTACCCCGACCGCGTGGGGGTCGTCGACGAGCCCCGGCAGCCGGCGCCGTCCTGGGGGTCGGTGACCTACCGGGACCTGGCCCGGCTGGCCCGCGCCCAGGCCGCCGGCCTCGACGAGCTCGGTGTGCCGGCGGGCGGCCGCGTGGCGATCGTGTCCCAGAACGCGGCACGGATGCTGGTGTCCTTCTTCGGGGTGTCCGGCCGGGGCCGCATCCTGGTCCCGGTCAACTTCCGGCTCACCGCGCCCGAGGTGGACTACATCGTGCGGGACAGCGGGACCGAGGTCCTGCTCCTCGACCCCGAGCTCGCGCACCTGCGCGAGGCCACGACCGCCAAGCACGTGCTGGTCCTCGGCGAGGACGACGACACGCTCTTCGGCAGCACCCGGGAGCCGGCGGACCGCCCCGTCCCCGAGTCGGCGACCGCGACCCTCAACTACACCTCGGGCACGACCGCGCGCCCGAAGGGCGTGCAGCTCACCCACCGCAATTTGTGGCTCAACGCCGTCGTCTTCGGGCTGCACCTCGCCCTGACCGACGACGACGTCCTGCTGCACACGCTGCCGATGTTCCACGCCAACGGATGGGGCCTGCCGTACGCGCTGACCGGCGTCGGCGGCCGGCACGTGGTGCTCCGCAAGGTCGACGGCGCCGAGATCCTCCGGCGCATCGACCGGCACGACGTGACGCTGCTGTGCGCCGCACCCGCCGTCGTCAACGCCGTCCTGGACGCGGCGTCGACGTGGGACGGGCCGGTCCCCGGGCGCGGCCGGGTCCGCGCGGTCGTGGCCGGCGCGCCGCCGCCGACCCGGCTGATCGAGCGGGTGCACGAGGAGCTGGGCTGGGAGTTCATCCAGATCTACGGGCTCACCGAGACCTCCCCGCTGCTGACCGTCAACCGGATCCGTGCCGAGTGGCGCGGCCTCGACCCGCTCCGGCAGGCCCGCCGGCTCGGCCGGGCCGGGGCGCCCGCGCTGGGCGTCCGGCTCCGGATCGGCGACGACGGCGAGGTGCTCACCCGGACCAACCACAACCTCGACGGGTACTGGGACAAGCCGGAGGAGACGGCGCGCGCCCTGGCGGACGGCTGGTTCCACACCGGCGACGGCGGCGGCCTCGCCGACGGTTATCTCACGATCTCCGACCGCAAGAAGGACGTGATCGTCAGCGGGGGCGAGAACGTGTCGTCGATCGAGGTGGAGGACGTCCTCACCACGCACCCCGCCGTGCGCGAGGCGGCGGTCATCGGCGTCCCCGACGAGACCTGGGGCGAGCTCGTGACCGCGATCGTGGTCGTCGACGGCGGGGACACCACCGCCGAGGACCTCGTCGCCCACTGCCGCGGGCAGCTCGCCGGGTTCAAGTGTCCTCGACGCGTGGAGTTCACCGACGCGCTCCCGCGCACCGCGACCGGGAAGGTCCAGAAGTACGTCCTGCGCGAGCCGTTCTGGAAGGGCCGGGAGAAGCGGGTCAACTGACCTCAGCCACCCCCGCCGCCACCCGACGACGCCGCGACCGTGGCGGCGTGCTGGGAGTCGACGTCGAGGCCCTCACCGCCGCACGTGGGGGACGGCGACGGCCCTGCCGTCGTCGTCGCGCAGGGCGCCCGCGGCCAGCAGCTCGGTCAGCGCAGCGGCCCGCAGCAGCAGGCCGCGCTCGCCGGAGCCGGTGAACCGCCTGCGCTGCGGGTCGTAGCTGAGCAGGTAGAGCCGCTCCGGCAGGGAGATCGGGGTGGTCGGCACGGGGGTCTCCTCTCGGTCGCGCGCTCAGGCGTCGGGCCGCTCGTCGCCGTCGGGCCCGGGCTCCTCCCGCCGGGGCCGCCCGGGGCGGCGCATGGGCGCCGCCGTCCCGGGCAGCCGGCCGGCATCGGCCAGCGCCCGGCGGAGCAGGAACTCGATCTGGGCGTTGGTGCTGCGCAGCTCGTCGTCGGCCCACCGGACGAGCGCGTCGTGCACGGCCGGGTCGAGGCGCAACAGGATCTTCTTGCGCTCGGAGGGCATCCGGTTACGAGTAGAGCGAGCCCGTGTTGACGACGGGCTGGGTGTCGCGGTCACCGCACAGCACCACCAGCAGGTTGCTGACCATGCTCGCCTTGCGCTCCTCGTCGAGGTCCACGACGTCCTGCTCGCTGAGCCGGTCGAGTGCCTGCTTGACCATGCCCACCGCGCCCTCGACGATCTGCTCCCGCGCCGCGACGACCGCACCGGCCTGCTGGCGGCGCAGCATCGCCTGCGCGATCTCGGGGGCGT
Source organism: Pseudonocardia sp. NPDC049154 (assembly GCF_040648315.1). Classification (NCBI taxonomy): domain Bacteria; kingdom Bacillati; phylum Actinomycetota; class Actinomycetes; order Pseudonocardiales; family Pseudonocardiaceae; genus Pseudonocardia; species Pseudonocardia sp. NPDC049154. Next base: position 14,962 of record NZ_JBEZDN010000139.1, on the reverse strand, counting down.
AGGAGAGCCGGGTGATGCGGGACTCGATCACCGCGACACCGGCCGACTCGACCCGCGCCGCGATCTCCGCCGACAGCCGCCCGGTGATCTCGTCGGCGTTGTCGCGCAGGGAGAGGCCGGGCGCGCCCTGGTTGTCGTACGGGTAGCTGGTCGCGATGTGCCGGACCGCGGTCTCGGACTGGATCGCGACGAACTCCACGAAGTCGTCGACCTCGAAGCTGGCCTTCGCGGTGTCCCGGACCTGCCAGACGACGACCGCGGCGATCTCGATCGGGTTGCCGTCCGCGTCGTTGACCTTGGCCGGCTCGGTCTCGTGGTTGCGGATCCGGGTGGAGATCTTGCGCCGCTGCGTGAACGGGTTCAGCCAGCGGAACCCGCTGGTGCGGATCGTGCCGAGGTAGCGGCCGAACAGCTGGACCACGCGGGCCTCGCCGGGCGCGACGGCGGTGAGCCCACAGGCCAGGACGAGGCCGATGACGAGTGCCGTGGCGCCCAGCCCGGCGGCGAGCGGACCGAGCACACCCGTGAGGGCGAGCAGGGCGATCCCGCCGAGGACGAGCACCACCACGACCGCGAGCATCCCGAAGCCGCCGGACCCGGACAGCGGGCTCTCCTCGACGCGCGGCTCGGGCATGTCGGGCAGGTCGGGGGCGGGGAGGACGGTCGGGGCGGCGGGGGAGTCGGGCATGGCGGGCGGGCTCCTTTCGTGACATACCCACCATAGCAAAGTGATATCAGGTTTCGTCGGTTTCCGGCCGACGAGCCACGGGTCCTCGGGCCGGAACGCGACGACGCCGGCCCCGCGGAACGCGGAACCGGCGTCGTCGAGAAGGGGAAGGGCTCAGCCCCGGTGCACGCGCAGGATGTGCGCGACGTTCTCCAGCGGCTGCAGCCGCACGTAGTTGCGCTCCTGCCAGCGGAAGATGTCCCCGGTGATCTCGTCGGTGACCGTGAACTGGTCCTGCCAGTCCATGCCCAGCTCCGGCATGTCGAGCCGGACGAAACCCTCGCGCATCTCGTGCGAGTTGAGCGTGACGACCACGATCACCGTGTCGCCGCTCGCCGGGTCCGTCTTCGAGTAGACCAGCAGCTCGGGGTTGTCCACCTCGTGGAAGTGGATCTCGCGCAGCTGCTGTAGCGCCGGGTGGGCGCGGCGGATCTCGTTCAGCCGGCCGAGGAAGGGCTCGAGCGAGCGCCCCTCGTTCAGCGCGGCCTGGAAGTCCCGCGGGCGCAGCTCGTACTTCTCCGAGTCGAGGTACTCCTCGCTGCCCGGCTTGACCGGGGTGCCCTCGAACAGCTCGAAGCCCGAGTACACGCCCCAGGTCGGCGACATGGTCGCGGCCAGCACGGCGCGGATCGCGAACATCGCCGGGCCGCCGGTCTGCAGCGACTCGTGGAGGATGTCCGGGGTGTTGACGAAGAGGTTCGGCCGGGCCTCGTCGGCGCGCTCGGCGTGCATGAGCGCGAACTCGGTCAGCTCCTCCTTCTCCGTGCGCCAGGTGAAGTAGGTGTAGCTCTGGGTGAAGCCCAGCCGCGCGAGCCCGAACAGCCGGGCCGGGCGGGTGAACGCCTCGGCCAGGAACAGCACGTCCGGGTAGCGCGCCTTGACCTGCCAGATCAGCCAGTGCCAGAAGTTCGGCGGCTTGGTGTGCGGGTTGTCCACCCGGAAGATCCGGACCCCGTGCTCGACCCAGTGCAGCACGACCCGCAGCGCCTCGGCGTAGAGCCCGGCCGGGTCGTTGTCGAAGTTGATCGGGTAGATGTCCTGGTACTTCTTCGGCGGGTTCTCCGCGTAGGCGATCGACCCGTCCGGGCGCACCGTGAACCACTCCGGGTGGGCCTGGACCCACGGGTGGTCGGGCGCGCACTGCAGCGCGAAGTCGAGCGCGACCTCCATGCCGAGGTCCTTGGCGCGGGCGACGAACGAGTCGAAGTCGTCGATCGTGCCGAGCTCGGGGTCGATCGCGTCGTGCCCGCCGTCGGCGCTGCCGATGGCCCACGGGGAGCCGACGTCGCCGGGCTCGGCGTGCACGGAGTTGTTGCGGCCCTTGCGGTGCACCGTGCCGACCGGGTGGATCGGCGGGAGGTACACGACGTCGAAGCCCATGGCGGCGATCCGGTCGAGCTCCTTGGCGGCGGTGACGAACGAGCCGTGCACGGCGCGGCCGGTCTCGTCCCGCCCGCCGGTGGAGCGGGGGAAGAACTCGTACCAGGAGCCGTACAGCGCGCGCTCGCGGTCGACGTAGACCTGCTGGGTGCGGCCGCGGGTGATCAGCTCGCGCACCGGGCGCTCGGTCATGATCGCGTGCACGGCCGGGAACATCGCCGGGGCGACGCGGGCGTGCAGCGGCAGGGCGGTGTCGCGGAGCGCGTTGGCGGCGCCGAAGAGCAGGTCGCGGTTGGCGCGCTCGCTGGGCCGCCGCCCCACGCGCTGCAGCAGCCGGGCGCCCGTCTCCAGGTCGTTGGCCAGCTCGTCGGCGGTCTGGTGGGCCTTCAGCTTGGCCTCGACGGCGTGCCGCCAGGTGGCCCACGGGTCGCTCCAGGCGTCCACCCGGAAGGTCCACAGCCCCGGCTCGTCCGGCACCACGGTGGCGACGAACCGGTCCGTCCCGACCCCGTCGGGCAGCATCCGCACGTGCTCGGCCTGCGCGGTGGAGCCGAGCCGCTTCCACACCACGTTGGCGGCGACGGCGTCGTGCCCCTCGCGCCACACCGTGGCGCGGACGGGGATCACCTCGCCGACCACGGCCTTGCTGGGATGACGGCCGTCGCCCACCGCGGGACTGACGTCATCGATCCCGAGCCGACCGGTCATCGACAGCACCCCCGCGTTCGTCGTCGGATTGCGCACACGGAAGCCCCGCCATCGTGTGCGTCACAACCGTACCTACCCCGTCCACCGCTGCGCGTAACGGGACGGGCGTGGCGACACGGGTTCACATGCTCTTCACCGAGCCGTCGTGACCGCCCGGCGACCCGCCGTCGGTGAGCGGTCGGCCCGGCTGCTCAGCGTGACCGGCCGCTGGTGCGACCGGGTGGGAGACCACCCGTTCGAGCAGCTCGGCGCGCCGTTCGCGGTCCACCCGATCGAGCGCCCTGGTCAGCGGCGTCGCGGCCGCCCGCCGGGCGCCGACGCGCGCGACGGCGGCCTCGCCCTCGGGCGTCGGCCGGGTGACCCGCTGCCGGTGGTCCCCGTCGGCCCGCACGCGTTCGACCAGACCGCGCTCCGCCAGCTCGCGGGTCAGCGCGGACACCCGCGCGGGGTCGATGCCGAGCGCCGCGGCCAGCCGGCCCTGGGGGACGGGGTCGCGCAGGGTCCGGAGGAACCGGGCCTGGAGCGGGGTGAGGCCCTCGGCCGAGGCGGCCTCGTCGAGCAGGGCGGTGAGGCGGGGTTCGACGTGCCCGTGGTCGGCACCGGGACGACCCGGCCCGGCGGGGTCGCCGACACCAACGGCTTCTTCCTGCAGTGGGCGGGCCAGGCCGTCGACCGCGGAGTCACGGGCCTCGGCGGCCCGACCGTGCGCGTCGAGTCGGTGGCCGCCCGGCAGCCCGACGTGATCGTCGGCAGCGCGGTGGGCGCGGACGCCGTCACGCCCGAGATCTACGCGCAGCTCAGCGCGATCGCACCGACGATCGTCCTCGACCACAGCCGGCTCTCCTGGCAGGAGCTGTCCGCGCAGCTCGGCCGGGACCTCGGGCGCGTGGCCGAGGCGACCGCGGCCGAGCAGGAGTACACGGCCCGGGCCTCCGCGGTCGGCGCCGGGCTGGACACGAGCCGCGAGGCCGTGGCCGTGACCGTCACCGACAACGGGTTCACCGTCTTCACGGCGGAGTCGGCCCAGGGCACGCTGCTGGCCGGGTTGGGGCTGCGGCTCAAGGCGGTCGCGCCGAGCGGGGCGTCGGGCCTGGGCGGGTCGGAGGTGTGCCGGGACGTCGTGCCGGTGGCGGGGGAGAACGCGGGCGTCTTCGGCGACGCCTCCCTGTTCTTCGTCAACGCGACGGACGAGGACGTGGCCGGCTACCGGACCGCCCAGCCGGTGCTCGGGTCGTTGCCGGCCTTCGCCGAGAACCGGGTCCACGCACTGGGCCCGGAGTCCTTCCGGCTCGACCGCCTTCAGCGCCGCCGAGGTGCTCGACCGCCTGGAGCAGCAGGGCTCGTGACACCCGCTGGATCGGTCACCGTACCGATCCCGTACTAGTCTCCGCCCCCGTGAGAGCCCTCCGCCGCTTCACCGTCCGTGCACAGCTGCCCGAACGGCTGGCCCCGCTGCAGACCCTGGCGACCAACCTGCGGTGGAGCTGGCACCCGGCCACCCGCGAGCTGTTCGCCACGCTCGACCCCGACGCGTGGGAGCGCTCGGGTGAGGACCCGGTGCGGCTGCTCGGCGAGATCCCGACCGCGCGGCTGACCGAGCTGGCCGAGGACACCGAGCTGGTGCAGACCGTCGCCGGCCTGGCCGCCGACCTGGAGCGGTACCTCACCGAGGACCGTTGGTACCAGGGCGAGGAGGGGCTCCCGGCGGCGATCGCCTACTTCTCCATGGAGTTCGGCGTGTCCGAGGTGCTGCCGAACTACTCGGGCGGCCTCGGCGTGCTGGCCGGCGACCACCTGAAGGCCGCGTCGGACCTCGGGGTGCCGCTGATCGGCGTCGGGCTGCTCTACCAGTCCGGGTACTTCCGCCAGTCGCTCTCGCTCGACGGCTGGCAGCTCGAGCACTATCCCGTCCTCGATCCGCAGGGCCTGCCGCTGCAGCTCCTCACGGGGGCCGACGGGGCGCCTGTGATCGTCGAGGTCGCCATGCCGGAGGGCCGCACGCTGGCCGCGCGGGTGTGGCAGGCCGCCGTCGGTCGGGTGCCGCTGCTGCTGCTCGACGCGGACATCGAGGCCAACGACGCCGACCTGCGGACCGTCACCGACCGGCTCTACGGCGGCGACCAGGACCACCGCATCAAGCAGGAGATCCTGATCGGCGTCGGTGGCGTCCGGGCGGTCCGGGCGTACTGCGCCGCGACCGGTCACCCGGAGCCCGAGGTCTTCCACACCAACGAGGGCCACGCCGGCTTCCTCGGCCTCGAGCGCATCCGCGAGCTGCAGACGGCGAAGCGCCTCGACTTCGACCAGGCGCTGTCCGCGGTCCGCTCCGGCACCGTGTTCACCACGCACACCCCGGTGCCGGCGGGCATCGACCGCTTCCCGCTCGACCTGGTCCGCCGCTACCTCACCGACGCGCTGCTGCCCGGCCTCCCGGCCGACCGGCTGCTCGCGATGGGCGCCGAGGACGACCCCGCCATGTTCAACATGGCGCACATGGGGCTGCGGCTCGCGCAGCGGGCCAACGGCGTCTCGAAGCTGCACGGCGAGGTCTCGCGCGGCATGTTCGGCGGCCTCTGGCGCGGGTTCGACGCCGAGGAGGTGCCGATCGGCTCGGTCACCAACGGCGTGCACGGGCACACCTGGGAGGCCGCCGAGGTCTCCGGCCTGATCGGCGAGCCCGGCACCTCGCTCGACCACGTCGGCGACGCCGAGCTGTGGGGCCTGCGCAACGCCCTGCGCGCCCGGCTGGTCGACGAGGTCCGCCGCCGCGTCCGGGCGGCCTGGCTGGAGCGCGGCGCGTCGACGCCGGAGCTCGGCTGGACCGACCACGTCTTCGACCCGGAGGTGCTCACCGTCGGCTTCGCCCGCCGGGTGCCGACCTACAAGCGGCTCACGCTGATGTTGCGCGACCCGGCCCGGCTGCGCGACCTGCTGCTCGACCCGCACCGCCCGGTCCAGCTGATCGTCGCCGGCAAGTCCCACCCTGCCGACGACGGCGGCAAGGCGCTGATCCAGCAGATCGTCCGGTTCGCCGACGACCCGGCCGTGCGGCACCGCATCGTGTTCCTGCCGGACTACGACATGTCGATGGCCCGCTACCTGTACTGGGGCTGCGACGTCTGGCTGAACAACCCGCTGCGCCCGCTCGAGGCCTGCGGGACCTCCGGCATGAAGTCGGCGCTCAACGGGGGGCTCAACCTCTCCATCCGGGACGGCTGGTGGGACGAGCTCTACGACGGCGGCAACGGTTGGGCCATCCCCACCGCCGACGGCATCGACGACCCGCACAAGCGGGACGACCTCGAGGCCCAGGCGCTCTACGAGCTGCTCGCCACCCAGGTGGCCCCGGCGTTCTACGAGCGCGACTCGGGAGTGCCGCCGAAGTGGACCGGGCTGGTCCGGCACACCTGGGAGACGCTGCGCCCGCAGGTGCAGGCCACCCGGATGGTCCGCGAGTACGTCGAGAACTGGTACGCGCCCGCCGCCGAGGCCGCCCGGACCGTCACCGGCTCGGACTACGCCGGGGCGAAGGAGATCGCCGCCTACCGCGAGAAGCTGAACACCTCGTGGACGAAGGTGCAGGTCACCGGGGTCGACGCGTCCGGCCTGCCGGACACCCCGGTCGTCGGCGCACCGATGACCGTGCGCGCCGCCGTCGACCTCGGCGGCCTCTCGCCCGACGACGTGATCGTCGAGGCCATCGTCGGCCGGGTCGACGAGGCGGACGAGCTCGACGACACGGTCCGGGTCGCGATGAAGCACATCGGCGCCACGGACGGCGCGGACCGGTTCGAGGCCGTGGTCCCGCTGCCGCACGCGGGGCTCGCGGGCTACACGGTCCGGGTCCTCCCGCAGCACCCGCTGCTGGCCTCGCCCGCCGAGCTGGGCAAGGTCGTCCTGGCCTGACCCCCGTGTGACCGGTGAACGGCGCTCTCGCTCATATCTCGTGAGCGAGAGCGCCGTTCGTGCACGTCGGCAGGGGTTGACCTCGAGTCGGGTCGAGGTCCGAGGGTGTCGGCATGACCTCCGTGACGAGTGCTCCGACGGTGTCCGACGACGCCGACCACGCCGCCGACCTGACCGCGCTCCGGCAGGTGATCGCCGACGTCGAGACCGGGCTGAACACCAACGACGCCGAGCTGATGACGCGGCACTTCGCCGCGAACGCCGTCGCGGTGGGCGTGAACGGTCGCGCCACCGCCGGCCTCGACGCGCTGCGTGAGGTGCACGCGCAGGCGGTGACGAGTTTCCTGAAGGACCAGTACGCCCGCTACGAGATCGACGCCGTCACCTTCGTGCGGCCCGACGTCGCCCTCGTGCGCAAGCTGGCCCGCGCCGTCGACGCCGGGGGCGCCCCGATCGACCTCGACCACGCGATGTCGGCGCTCTACGTGCTCGTGCGGGAGCAAGGGCGGTGGTGGATCGTGGCGCGGCAGAACACGCTGATCCCGCGGTGATCCCCGGGGTGGGTCAGCCGCAGCCGCACGCCCCGCCGCAGCAGCCTCCTCCGCCGCCCATCGGGGCCATCGCGGGGGCGCCGCCGGCGCGGCCGCCGAGCGAGACGGTGGAGAGGAGCTTGACGGTGTCGCTGTGGCCGTGCGGGCAGGCGGCCGGGTCCGAGGCCGCGGCCATGGGGCGGTCGACCTCGAAGGTCGTGGTGCACTCGCGGCAGCGGAACTCGTAGCGCGGCATGGTCGAGAGGATACGTCCCGAGGTGCGCCGTGGTCACCGGTCGCCGCGCTGATCCACGGCCGGGCAGCGGAACGCTCGGTTTCCGGACGTTCCACTGCCGGAAGGTGGATCAGCGGGACCCGGACGCCGCGTCCGGGCTCCCCAGCACCTTGTCGAACCCGTGCCGGAACGCGGCCCACTCGCGGCGGCGCGCCTCCAGGATCCGCTCGCCGAGCGGGGTGAGCCGGTAGTTCCGCCGGGCGGGGCCGAGCGCGATCAGCCGGTCGTTCTTCAGCCGGTGGAGGCGGTGGTAGGTGCCCTGCAGGGAGGGACGGAACACCCCGTCGCTGCGCTCGCGGAGCAGGTGGTGCACCACGCGCCCGTTCTCCGGCCGGTCCTCGACGATCGCGAGGATCAGCAGGTCCAGCTGCCGGGCGTCGCGCAGCCGCACCTCGCCGAAGCGGGTCCGGCGTGGCGTCGGCTCGGTCCGCTGCCGGGTGCGGCGTGGCACCGGGCGGCCGTTCCACTCCTGACGACGGGTCGTGCCCGTTCGCGAGGGGAAGCGGCCGTTCGTGCGGGAGCCGTCCTCGGTGCGTGTGCGGTGGTCGGTCCTGTCGTCGTCGGTGGGGATCGGATCGCTCCTCCGGTCGGCGGTGTCCGTGTCCGGCTCGCTGTCGGTGTCGGTCTCCGTGTCGGATTCGGTGTCGGTCTCTGTGCCCGTGTCGGTGTCGGGCGCCGTGTCGGTGTCGGGAGCCGTGTCGGTGTCCGTGTCGGCGGCGGTCTCGTCCTCGGTGTCGGTCACGGTGCCCTCGGCGGCGTCGGGGGCGGGGCGGCGCCGTCGTCGCGCGGGGCGCAGGGCGGCGGCCGCGGACCCGAAGGCCGAGGAGAGGTCCCGGGTCGGGCGGCTCATGCCCGCGCCTTCCGACGGGTGCGCGGACGCTCGGCCTCCTCTGCCGCTTGCAGCGCCGACAGCACCTCGACACCGAGCGCCCGGTAGTCGCCCGCGACGCTCGCGGCCGTCGCCGAGATCCGCTTCGTCCGGGTGCCCGTGCGCAGCTCCTCCCACCAGGCGGGCTGGGCGGCCGCCTCGACCTCGAGCTCGTGGGCCAGCTTGCCCAGCCGCCGCGCGTCCTGGGCCGTGCGCTCGGCGTGCCGGATGCTGGTCTCGAACCGGGGCGAGGAGCCGCCGAAGGCCTCGTCGATCGCGGCGAGGGCCTCGCCCTGCACCGCCCGCGCCCGGCTGCCGGTCGCGAACAGCACCACGCCGAGCAGCCCGAGCCGGGCGTTGATCTCGCGAGCGAGCGTGAACCGCTCGGCGACGAGCGTCATGCCGAGCAGCCCGCCCAGGTCGGACTTCGTGGGCATCAGGACCCAGCGCGCCGACCCCAGCGCGAGATCGGTGAGGATCGTCGACTCCGGCGGGCAGTCGACGAACACCACCTCGTAGTCGCGCGCGACCGGCGCGAGCACGTCGCCCAGCACCCGGAAGGCCTCTCGTCCGTGGTTCTGGAGCCGGGAGACCATCACCGGCGTCAGGTCCTCGAGGCGGGCGCCGCCGCACACCACGTCGAGCTGCGGCCGGACGTCCTGCACCGGGCGCAGGGGGGTCCGGGCGATGATCGAGCCGAGCAGGCCGGCACCCTCGTCGTCGAACTCCGAGCCGCGGTAGCCGAGGTCGTCGGCGAGGTTGGCCTGTCGGTTGAGGTCGACGAGCAGGCACCGGTAGCCCGCCCCGGCGAACTGCCCGCCCAGGTTCGCGGCGATCGAGGTCTTCCCCACCCCGCCCTTGTCGTTGACGATCGCGATCACGCGGGCCAGCGCGAACTCGCGCTCACGGTCGCTCGTGCGTCTGGCCACGGGTCACCTCCGCATCGTCGACGGCGGGCGGCCGGGAACGCACCGCCCTGGGTGCAGCGTCCTGCGCTCGTACCCGACCGCGCGGACCGACACACCCCCTCGCGACGATGGCGTCCGTCCTGCCCAGCGGATACACGCGATCGCCACAAGTAGGCTCGGCCGGACGGCCCTGCACCTCTCAGTCCGGTTCCGAACCCCGGCCGCGCCGGCGGGCGGTGCGCTCCTTGCCGCTGCGTCCGGACGACCCGCCGCCGCTGCGCTGCGCCCGTGCCCCGCGGCTCGCCGGAGCCCGTTGGCTCGTCACGCGCGACGGCCGCGTGCGCGGGGTGAGGAGATCGCGGAGCTCGTCCTCGGAGGGGGCGTCGTGGTCGACGGGGCGGTCGGCGTCCTCGGCCTCGTCGTCGGGTCCGCCGTCGGCTTCCTCGTCCGCGCCGTCGTCCGCGCCGTCGTCCGCGCCGTCGTCGGCATCGTCCTCGACCTCGTCCTCCGCTGCGTAGTCCTCCTCGTCGGCGTCCTCGTCCACGTCTTCGTCGACAAGCTCGTCGTCCTCGGCGGGCTCGTCCTCGTCGGCGGGCTCGTCCTCATCGACGAGTTCGTCCTCGTCGAAGTCGTCGTCGTCGGCGGTTCCGCGGTCCTCGTCGTCAGCCTCGTCGACGTCCTCGTCCGACTCGTACTCCGCGTCGTCCCGCTCGTCGTACTCGGCGTCCTCGGCGTCCTCGGCGGCCTCCTCCGTGTCCTCGGCGGAGTCCTCGCCGGTGTCCTCGGCAGAGTCCTCGTCGGCCACCTCGTCGGCTTCGTCAGCATCGTCGGCGTCGTCCTCGGGCTCGTCGGAGTCGTCGTACCCGGCTTCCTCCTCGTCCTCGTCGAGCTCGTCCTCGGCCTCGTCGGCGGAACCCTCGTCGGCCCCCTCGTCGGCGTCGTCCTCCGGCTCGTCCTCGGGCCCGTCGAGGTCGTCGGCCTCGTCGTACCCGGCCTCCTCCTCGTCGCCGAGGTCGTCGGCCTCGCCTTCGGCTTCGTCGTCGGCTTCGTCGAGCTCGCCGTCGGCCTCGTCGAGCTCGTCGGTCTCGTCGTCAGCCGCCTCGCCGTCGGGCTCGTCCTCGTCGGACTCGTCCTCGTAGGACCGGTCGTCGTAGGACTCCTCGTCGGAGTCCTCGTACTCGTCCTCCGGCTCCTCCGACTCCGTGTCCTCGTCCATGAGGTCCTCGGGGGCGACCTCGTCCTCGAGCTCGTCCGGGGTGGCCTCGTCGTCGGAGGCAGCGGCCCCGCCCTCGAGGTCGGCGTCGACCTGCGCCTCACCCGTCTCCTCGATCCGGATGCGCAGCGTCAGCTTCTTGCTGCCGAGCATGATGTAGCCGCTGATGTCGGCCAGGTCCGGGGACCCCGTCGGGTCAGCCATCGTGCCGCTCCCCACCGGTCGTGCGGGACGCCCGCGCCGCCGCCACCATCCCCAGCAGGGCTGCGCTCGCGCCCACGGCCGGCGTCAACCACGCCGGACGGGGCCGCCGGTGCGCGAACAAGAGCCTGCCCGTCACGCCGACCAGCGCCCCGACCGCGAGCCCGCGGCCGAGGTGTCGTCCCGTCGTCACCACGCGGTCCTCCTCCTGCTCGCGCGGCGGACCCGTGGCCGCCGCGACCCGCCCACCCGGGCGGCGTGGGCGCGGATGCCCGACGGGTCCGGAGGGGCAAACGGAAGGGGGCCGAAGTTGGGCCGTTCGCCCGGCGGGTGCGGCCGACCGGCCGCGCGGTCAGCCCGGGATGCGCCGGAACAGCAGGAGCGAGTGCGGCGGGAGCGTGATGGTGCTGCGTGGGCGAAGGGGCCGTTCCGAGACCGGGCACCCGTCCTCGCTCGTGCTGTCGAGCACCTGGACCAGGGGCGAGCCGCCGCCCGGCAGCACGCACGCCGCGCCCGAGCCGCCGGCGTGCAGCAGGAACAGCCACTCCCCGGCGAGCAGGCCGAGGGAGCGGGCGTGGGCGTCGTGCCAGTCCTCGTGGGTCAGCGCCCGGCCGGAGGGGTGCCACCACCGCACCTCCTCGTCGCGGAGGAAGCGGTCGCGGTGCAGGGCGGGGGAGGAGCGGCGGATGGCCGCGACCCGCGCGGTGAAGCGGGTCATCGCCTCCGCCGCCCCGGGGTCGAGCTCGTCGGGCGACCAGTCGACCCAGGTGGTCTCGTCGTCGAGGCAGTAGGCGTTGTTGTTGCCGTGCTGGGTCCGCCAGCGCTCGTCGCCGCCGAGGAGCATCGGCGTCCCGATCGACAGCAGCAGGGTGCCGAGCATCGCCCGCGCGGTCGCCCGCCGCCGCGCCCGGACGACCGGCGACGACGACTCGCCCTCCACCCCGAAGTTCTGCGAGCGGTTGTCGTCCGTGCCGTCTCGGTTCTGCTCGCCGTTGGCCTCGTTGTGCTTGCGCTCGTAGGAGACGAGGTCGCGCAGGGTGAAGCCGTCGTGCGCGGTCACGAAGTTGACCGACGCCCAGGGCCGCCGCCCGGACAGCGCGTACAGGTCGGAGCTGCCGGTCACGCGCGAGGCCAGCTCGGCGATGTGCCCGTGGCCGCGGAAGAAGTCCCGCACGGCGTCCCGGTAGCGGCCGTTCCACTCCGACCACGCGACGCCGAAGCCGCCGACCCGGTAGCCCTCGCCGGTGGCGTCCCACGGCTCGGCGACGAGCTTGCACGTCGAGAGCACGGGGTCCTGCGCGATCGCGGTGAGCAGCGCGGAGTTCGGGTCGAACGGGCCGGAGTGCGGCCGGCCGAGCACCGACGCGAGGTCGATGCGGAAGCCGTCGACGCCGTAGCGGGTGACCCAGTGCCGCAGCGCGTCGCACACCAGGCGGATCACGGTGGGGGAGCCGGCGTCGAGGGTGTTGCCGGTGCCGGTGATGTCGGCGTCGTGGCCGAGACCGCCCAGCGAGTAGTAGGCGCGGGCGTCGAGGCCGCGGTAGGACAGCGTGACGCCGCCGACGCCACCCTCGCACGTGTGGTTGGGGACGAAGTCGAGGATCACCTCGATGCCCGCCGCGTGCAGGGCGTCCACCATGGACCGGAACTCGGAGGTCTCGGCGCCGGGCGTGCTCGCGTACCCGCTGTGCGGGGCGAGGAAGCCGAGCGTGGAGTAGCCCCAGTAGTTGCGGGCGCCGCGCTCGAGCAGCGCGGGCTCCGAGGCGCTCGCGCACACCGGCAGCAGCTCGACGGCGGTCACCCCGATGCGCTGGAGGTGCTCGACGACGGCCGGGTGCGCCAACCCGAGGTACGTGCCGCGCAGCTCCGGCGGGACCTCGGGGTGTCTGGCGGTGTAGCCCTTCACGTGCAGCTCGGTGATCACGGTCTCGGACCACGGGACGTCCGGACGCGGCGGCAGCGGCGCGCTGTCGGGCCCCTCGACGACGGACAACGGCACGGCGCCCAGGGAGTCGGCCGTGCTCGGCGGGCCGGTCATCGGGTCGTCGACCCAGCCCCGGGCGGCGTCGAGATCGGTGACGCGGCCGTCGATCCGCCGCGCGTACGGGTCGACGAGGATCTTGCGGGGGTTGAAGCGGTGGCCCTCCCACGGGCGGTAGGGGCCGTGCACGCGGAATCCGTAGCGCTGTCCCGGCCGCACGTCCGGCACGTGCCCGTGCCACACCCCGAACGTCCGCTCTGTCAGCTCCACCCGCCGCTCGACGAGCTCGCCGGGCGCACCGTCCACGAGGCACACCTCGACGGCGTCCGCGCTGGTCGAGGCGACGGCGAAGCGCGCCCCGGTGTCGTCGACGTGGGCACCCAACGGGAAGACAGGCACGATCGGCGAGGATAAGGGGGTGAGTTCCCCCGGATCGCCCGCCGGCGCAGAAACCTCAGTGCAGAGCGTCACACCCGATCTGTCCGATCTCGTGATCCACATGGACGGGGTCAGCGTCCGGCGCGGGAAGACCGTGCTGCTCGACTCGGTCGACTGGCAGGTCGAGCTCGACGAGCGCTGGGTCGTCCTCGGTCCCAACGGCGCCGGCAAGACCACCCTGCTGCGCCTCGCCGCCGCCGAGATGCACCCGACGGCCGGCACCGTCCACGTCCTCGGCGAGCGGATGGGCCGGGTCGCGGTGTTCGAGCTGCGCCCGCGCATCGGCCTGACCTCGGCGAACCTCGGCATCCGGATCCCGGGCGACGAGGTGGTGTCCGACGTCGTGGTCAGCGCCGGGTACGGCGTCCTCGGCCGCTGGCGGGAGCGGTACGACTCGCTGGACACCGACCGCGCCGAGCACCTGCTCGAGCAGCTCGGCATGGCCGGGTTCGCCGACCGCGAGTACCGGACGCTGTCCGAGGGCGAGCGCAAACGGGTGCTGATCGCCCGCGCGCTGATGACCGACCCGGAGCTCCTGCTGCTCGACGAGCCCGCCGCCGGTCTCGACCTCGGCGGCCGGGAGGACCTCGTCTCCCGGCTCTCCACGCTGGCGCTCGACGCCGAGGCGCCGGCGTCGGTGCTGGTCACCCACCACGTCGAGGAGATCCCGCCGGGCTACTCGCACGGCCTGCTGCTGCGCGGCGGGAAGGTCGTGGCCGCGGGCCTGCTCGACGACGTCCTCACCGACGAGAACCTCTCCGCCACCTTCGGCCTGCCGCTCGCGGTGCAGCGCCGGCGCGGGCGGTACACCGCCTGGCTGCGCTGACCCGGGGCCTGATCCGGCCTCCCCGTCGGGTGAGCGGACGGGGCCCGGGGCCCGGACGGCGGGTTAGGGTCCGGGCGTGACGGAATTCGTGAGGCTCGAGGTCGACAACGGGGTGGGCACGATCCGGCTGGACCGGCCGCCCATGAACGCGCTCAACCGGCAGGTCCAGGCGGAGCTGCTGCAGGTCGCGCAGGAGGCCGCGACCAGGGCGGACGTCCGCGCGGTGATCGTCTACGGCGGCGAGAAGACGCTGGCGGCGGGCGCCGACGTCAAGGAGATGGCGACCATGTCCTACTCGGACATGGCCCCGCAGGCCCGCGCGCTGTCCGCTGGCCTCGGCGCGCTCTCGATCATCCCGAAGCCGACGGTCGCCGCGGTCACCGGCTACGCGCTCGGCGGCGGCCTCGAGGTCGCCCTCGGCGCCGACCGCCGCATCGTCGGCGACAACGCCAAGCTCGGCTTCCCGGAGATCCTGCTCGGCATCTTCCCGGGCGGCGGTGGCACCCAGCGGCTCGCGCGGCTGATCGGCCCGTCGCGCGCGAAGGACCTGATCTACACCGGCCGGTTCGTCGACGCCCAGGAGGCGCTGGCGATCGGGCTGGTCGACGAGGTCGTCCCGGCCGACGAGGTGTACACCCGCTCCGTCGAGTACGTCTCGCAGTTCACCTCGGGCCCCGCCCTGGCCTACGCCGCCGCGAAGAAGGCGATCGACGGCGGCCTGGACACCGACCTGCGCACCGGCCTGGACATCGAGTCGGAGCTGTTCGCGGGCGTGTTCGCCAGTGACGACGCCGCGATCGGCATGAAGTCCTTCATCGAGAACGGCCCGGGCAAGGCGAGCTTCACCGGCCGCTGACCCCTGTGAGTGGCGATAGTCGCCATAGCGACGATTGCCCCGCACCGCCATACGTGCACGGGGGTGGGCGAGGGGGCTGGGGGGGGGGGGGGCCGCGCGCCCCCGCCCCCCGCCGGCCCCCCCAC
>NZ_JBEZDN010000138.1:0-20748 GCF_040648315.1 Pseudonocardia sp. NPDC049154 | reverse complement strand
GCGGGGGGACAGGACCACGCGCCACACACCGACCACGATACGCGGTCCGCCGCACCGCACGCTACCGTGACCGCGTGCGGACGGTGTCGGCGATCGGGCGGGCGGCGCAACGGCTGGTCTCGCGGCCCGTGCCGGTGCCCGTCGCTGCCGTGAAGGTGCTGTCCGGCGAGCGCCGGCCGCTGATCGGCGAGGCGCTGGGGGAGCAGCGGCACGCGGGCGCCCGGCTCGACCAGGTCGACGGCACCACCTGCGGCAGCGCGGTGCTCCTCGCCCTCGCCACCTGGGCCGATCCTGCCGAGCTGGAGAAGCTCGAGCTGCGGGAGACGGACGCGAGCGGGATCGTCCGCGGGTTCGCCGCCCGGTACGACGCACGCCAGCGCGAGATCCACGCCGCGACCAACCGGTTCTGGCCGCGGGCGCTGGGCACCACGCCGTGGGGCTTCCTGCGGTGGCTGCACACCCGCGCCCCGGGCGCGGGCCGCTACCGCATCCGGTTCGTCGACGACGCCTCGCCGGTCGACGTCGACACGGCGATCCGGGAGGTCGAGGCCGCCCTGGCCGCCCGCCGGCCCGTCCCGCTGCTCGTCGGGTCGCTGGTGCCGCGGCACTACTGCCTGGCCCTGCGGATCGCCGACGACGGCACCTGGCGGGTCTACGAGCCCACCAGCGGCACCGTCCGCGCGCTCGACCCCGGCCTGGTCCGGGCCCGCGCGCTCGCCCCGGTGCTCGGGTTCGACCACCTGCACGTCGTGTTCCTGCCGGTGCGGGGCCGCTGATCGGCGCGACGGCCGGCGTGCGGGGCGCGACCCACCCCCGGAAACGTGTCGTACCCGGCTCGTAGACTTGACGGCGTGACCGAGACCCTCCCAGCGCGCACCACCTCCCTCCCGCCGAAGTGGAACCCGGCGGAGGTAGAGGGCGTCCTGTACCAGCGCTGGGTCGACCGCGGCTACTTCGAGGCGGACCCGGCGTCCGGCAAGCCGCCGTACTGCATCGTCATCCCGCCGCCGAACGTCACGGGCAGCCTGCACCTCGGGCACGCCATGGACCACACCCTGATCGACGTCCTCACCCGGCGCCGCCGCATGCAGGGGTACGACGCGCTGTGGCTGCCGGGCATGGACCACGCGGGCATCGCCACCCAGAGCGTCGTCGAGCGCCGGCTGGCCGAGGCCGGCGAGCCGGCGCGCCGCGAGCTGGGCCGCGAGGAGTTCGTCCGGCGCGTCTGGGAGTGGAAGGCCGAGTCGGGCGGCGCGATCCTGGGCCAGATGAAGCGCCTCGGGGACGGGGTCGACTGGACCCGCGAGCGGTTCACGCTCGACGCGGGCCTGTCCCGCGCCGTCCAGACCGTCTTCAAGAAGATGTTCGACGAGGGGCTGATCTACCGGGCCGAGCGCCTGGTCAACTGGTCGCCCGCGCTGCAGAGCGCCATCTCGGACATCGAGGTCGACCACAAGGAGGTCGAGGGCGAGCTCGTCTCCATCCGGTACGGGGACGGGGAGGACTCGGTCGTCGTCGCCACCACGCGGGTCGAGACGATGCTGGGCGACACCGCGGTCGCCGTCCACCCGGACGACGAGCGCTACGCCCACCTCGTCGGCCGGACCGTCCGCATGCCCGTCACCGGGCGGGACATCCCGGTCATCGCCGACCCGTACGTCGACCCGGAGTTCGGCACCGGCGCGCTGAAGATCACCCCGGCGCACGACCCGAACGACTTCGAGATGGGCCGCCGGCACGACCTGCCGATGCCGACGATCATGGACGAGTCCGGGGTCATCGCGAACTCGGGCACGCCGTACGACGGCATGGACCGGTTCGCGGCGCGCGAGGCCATCCGCGAGCAGCTGCGGGCCGAGGGCCGGATCGTCGCGGAGAAGCGGCCGTACGTCCACAGCGTCGGGCACGACTCGCGCACCGGCGTCCCGATCGAGCCGCGGCTGTCGCTGCAGTGGTTCGTCCGGGTCGAGTCCCTGGCCAAGGCGTCGGGCGACGCCGTCCGCTCGGGCGAGACGAAGATCCACCCGCCGGAGATGTCGTCCCGGTTCTTCGACTGGGTCGACAACATGCACGACTGGTGCATCTCGCGGCAGCTGTGGTGGGGCCACCGCATCCCCGTCTGGTACGGGCCGGGCGGCGAGACGGTCTGCGTCGGGCCGGACGACGAGGTCCCGACCGGCGAGGGCTGGCGCCAGGACGAGGACGTCCTCGACACCTGGTTCTCCTCGGGCCTGTGGCCGTTCTCCACGCTGGGCTGGCCGGACGAGACCCCGGACCTGGAGCGGTACTACCCGAACTCCGTCCTGGTCACGGGCTACGACATCCTGTTCTTCTGGGTCGTCCGGATGATGATGTTCGGCACCTACGCGATGGGCCGCTCGCCGTTCGAGCACGTCTACCTGCACGGGCTCATCCGGGACGAGCACGGCAAGAAGATGTCGAAGTCCAAGGGCAACGTCATCGACCCGCTCGAGCTGATCGACGCCTACGGGGCGGACGCGCTGCGGTTCACCATCGCCCGCGGGTCGAACCCGGGCACGGACATGTCGCTGTCCACGGAGTGGGTCGCGGGCTCCCGCAACTTCACCACCAAGCTGTGGAACGCCGTCCGGTTCGCGGAGGCCAACGGCGCCGACCCGGCCCTGCCGCTGCCCGCCGAGCCCACGGACGCCGACCGCTGGATCCTCGGGCGGCTGCGCGAGGTCCGCGAGCAGACGGACGCGCTGCTCGAGGACTTCCAGTTCGCCAAGGCCACCGAGGGCCTCTACCACTTCACGTGGGACGAGCTGTGCGACTGGTACCTCGAGCTGGCCAAACCCCAGCTCGACGACCCGGCCACGGCCGAGGGCACCCGCGCGGTCCTGGGGCACGTGTTCGACGCGCTGCTGCGGCTCCTGCACCCGATCGTCCCCTTCGTCACCGAGGCGCTGTGGACCTCGCTGACCGGCGGCGAGACGGTCGTGACCGCGGCCTGGCCGGGCGAGGACACCGGGCTGCCCGTCGACGCCGCCGCGGTCGCGCGGGTCGAGGCGCTGCAGAAGCTGATCACCGAGGTCCGCCGCTTCCGCACCGAGCAGGGCCTGCCGGACCGCAGGTCGGTCGCCGCGCTGCTGGTCGGGCTGGAGACCGCGGGTCTGGCCCGGCACGAGAAGGCCGTCCGGTTCCTGACCCGCCTCGACCCGGCCGGTGCGGACTTCGCGCCGACCGCCACGGTCGAGGTCCCGCTGAACGGCGACACCGTCCACGTCGAGCTGGACACGTCCGGGGCGATCGACGTCGCCGCCGAGCGGGCCCGGCTGGGGCGCGACCTCGCGGCGGCGCAGAAGGAGCTCGAGCAGGCCGAGAAGAAGCTCGGGAACCCCAAGTTCACCGAGAAGGCCCCGGCCCAGGTCGTCGACGGGATCCGGGCGCGGCGGGAGGCCGCCGTCGCCGAGATCGAGCGGGTCACGGCGCGGCTCGAGGGGCTGCCGGCCTCATGAGCCCAATGCGCACGGTCCGCCCGGCCGGCGTGGAGGTGCCGCGGTGACGGATCCGGAACCCCCCGAGGGCGAGGGCGAGGTCCCCGCACCGGAGGAGCAGGCCCAGGACGCGGTGATCTCCCACGTCCTGGACCAGATCCGGGGATCGGACACCCCGGACGTCGTGCCCGCGCAGGCCACGGTCGCGGAGTACGCCGAGTTCCTCGCGGTCGAGGCCGAGTTGGACCGGCGCTGGCCGGAGACGGTCATGGAGCCGTCGCTGGACCGGATCCGGGCGCTCGTCGAGGTCCTCGGCGACCCGCAGACCGGCTACCCGGTCGTGCACCTGACCGGGACGAACGGCAAGACCTCCACGGCCCGCATGGTCGACGCGATCCTCAGCGAGATCGGGCTGCGCACGGGCCGGTACACCAGCCCGCACCTGCAGCGGGCCACCGAGCGGATCAACCTCGACAACCGGCCCGTCTCGCCCGCGCAGTACGTGCAGGCCTACCGGGACGTCGAGCCCTTCGTGGAGCTGCTCGACGCGAAGAACGAGATCACGCTCAGCAAGTTCGAGGTGCTCACGGCCATGGCGTACTCGGCGTTCGCCGACGCGCCGGTGGAGGCCGGGATCGTCGAGGTCGGGCTGGGCGGCCGGTGGGACGCGACCAACGTCGTCGACGCCCGGGTCTCGGTGATCACCCCGGTCGGTCTCGACCACGCGGAGTACCTGGGCACGGACCTCCTGGGGATCGCGCGGGAGAAGGCCGGGATCATCAAGCCTGGCTCCGTCGCGGTGCTCGCCGCGCAGGACAAGGCCGTGGCGGAGGTGCTCATCGAGCGCTGCGCCGAGGTCGACGCCCAGGTGGCCCGCGAGGGCGCCGAGTTCGGCGTGCGCGAGCGCGAGCTGGCCGTGGGCGGGCAGCGGCTGGAGCTGCAGGGCCTGTCCGGCCGGTACGACGAGATCTTCCTGCCGCTGCACGGCGAGCACCAGGCGTCCAACGCGGCGATCGCGCTGGCGGCCGCGGAGGCGCTGGTCGGGGCGGGCCCGCAGCAGCCGCTGGATGCCGACGCGGTCCGCGCGGCGTTCGCGTCGGTCACCTCGCCGGGGCGCCTGGAGCCGATGCAGGGCGGCCCGGGCCGGCCGACGGTGCTGATCGACGCCGCGCACAACCCGCACGGCGCCCGTGCGCTGGCCGCCGCGCTGATGTCGGAGTTCCGGTTCACGCGGCTGGTCGCGGTGATCGGCGTGATGCGGGACAAGGATGCGAAGGGCCTGCTGGAGGCGCTCGAGCCCGCGGTGCACGAGGTCGTGGTGACCATGAACTCGTCGCCGCGCTCCATGGACCCGGACGAGCTGGCGGCGCTGGCCGTCGAGGTGTTCGGGCGGGACCGGGTGAGCGTGGAGCCGCAGCTGGCGGCGGCGATCGACCAGGGCGTCGAGCTGGCCGAGGAGGCCGGGGACTCGGGCGTCGGGGTGATCGTCACCGGCTCCGTGGTGACCGCGGGCGAGGCACGGTCGATCTTCGGGAAGGAGCCGGCGTGAGCACGGCGACCGTCGACGGGACCGCCGGGGTGCCGGCGTGAGCACGGAACCGGTGCGCCCGCCCGCCACGGACCCGATGAAGGGCTTCCGCGGCGTGTGCGCGGGGCTGCTGGTGCTCGAGGCGATCGTGGTGCTGCTCGGGGTGCTCGTCGTCGCGAGGTTCACCGAGGGCGCGCTGAACCCGGTCGCGATCACCGTGGTGCTGGTGCTCGGGCTGCTGATGATCGTGGCCTCCGGCTTGCAGCGGCGGTCCTGGGGGCTGGGCCTCGCGCTGATCCTGCAGGTGGGGCTGCTGGCCACGGGCCTCTTCCACGTGTCCCTGCTGGCCATGGGGCTGCTGTTCGTCCTGGTGTGGGGCACGGTGCTGTGGATGCGCCGGGACGTCGCCCGTCGGATGGCCCGCGGGGAGCTGCCGTCCCAGCAGCAGGAGTAGGGGCGGCCCTCCGGCCCTGGTCGCGGGCCCGCCGACCCGGCATCCTGCGCGGATGTCCGGTCGCCCGGGAACGCGCCGCCGGTGGCGGCGCCGCTCCGTCCTGCTGCCCGCCGCCGTCGTCCTCGCGCTGGTCGTCGCGGCCGGGCTGGTGTGGTTCGAGCCGTGGAAGCTCGTCGTCGACGAGTCGGTGGCGGAGCCCGCGCCGGCTGCCGCGGCCCCGGCCGGGGTCGCCGAGGTCGCGCCCGTCGTGCTCGCGTCCGGGCGGCTCGTCGCGCACGAGCACGCGACCACCGGCGAGGCGCTGCTGCTCGGCCTGCCGGACGGTTCCCGGGTGCTGCGGCTGCAGGACCTGGCCACGAGCAACGGGCCGCGGCTGCGGGTCTGGCTGACCGACGCGCCCGTGCTGCCCGGGCGCGAGGGCTGGCACGTGTTCGACGACGGCCGGTACCTCGACCTCGGCCCGCTGAAGGGCAACGTCGGCAGCGCCAACTACCCCGTGCCGGCGGGCGCCGACCTCGCGGGGCTGACCAGCGTCAGCATCTGGTGCGAACGGTTCGCCGTCTCGTTCGGTGCGGCCACGCTGGCCCCGTGACGACCCGTCGGGCGGCGTCGCTACGCTCCGTCGCGTGACTGAACGCACCCTGGTCCTCGTGAAGCCCGACGGTGTCGCCCGCAACCTGATCGGCGAGTGCCTGGCGCGCATCGAGCGCAAGGGCCTCACGCTGGTGGCGCTGGAGCTGCGCACCGTCGACCGCGAGCTGGCGAGCCAGCACTACGCCGAGCACGACGGCAAGCCCTTCTTCGAGTCGCTTCTCGAGTTCATCACCTCGGGCCCGCTCCTGGCGGCGGTCGCCGAGGGCCCGCGCGCGATCGCGGCGTGGCGGCAGATCGCCGGCGGCACCGACCCGGTGGAGAAGGCGACCCCGGGCAGCATCCGCGGCGACTTCGGCCTGGAGACCCAGTCGAACCTGGTGCACGGCTCGGACTCGCCCGAGTCCGCCGAGCGCGAGATCAAGCTCTGGTTCCCGAACCTCTGAGCGTGCCGGCGACCCCGGCCGGGCTCTCCGGACCCCGGCCGGACACCGACCCCGACGCGACGGCGCTCGGCACGCTCTGGACGGTCGTGACCCGCGCGGGCGGAGCCGTCGGCTTCCCGCCCGACGCCCCCGAGACGGACGTGCGGGCCCTCGCCGAGGCGACCGTGGCCGAGGTCCGGGCCGGCACGCTCCACCTGCTCGCCCTGCACCAGGGTGGGGACGAGCTCGTCGGCACGGTGTTCCTGCAGCCCGGGCGCGGGCCCGTGGTGGCGCACCGGGCCACGGTGATCCGGCTGATGGTGCGGCCGGACCTGCAGGGCCGCGGCCTCGGCGGCCGGCTGCTCGACGCGGCCGTCACCCGCGCCGCGGAGCTGGGTCTCGCGCAGCTCATCCTCTCGGCGCGCGGCGGTACCGGGCTGCCGGCCTGGTACGCCGCGCGGGGCTGGACCGAGGTCGGCCGCGTCCCCGGGGCCCTGCGGCTCGGGCCGGGCGACGTCCGGGACGAGCACTGGTTCCAGCGCGAGATCGTCGCCGACGGGATCGTCCGGGGCGGGACCCGGAATCGACAGGAAAGTGTCGGTCCCTCCCGTTAGCGTTCGTGGCGTGGGGGACGGACTGGTCCAGGCGCGGGGCCTGCACAAGCGCTTCGGGGGGTTCGAGGCCGTCCGCGGGATCGACGTGGACGTGGCGCAGGGCGAGGTCTTCGGCTTCCTGGGACCCAACGGGGCGGGCAAGTCGTCGACCATGCGGATGATCGCGTGCGTCTCGCCGCGCACGTCGGGGTCGCTGCAGGTCCTGGGGATGGATCCGGACCGGGACGGGCCGCGGATCCGGGCCCGGCTCGGCGTCGTCCCGCAGCTGGACAACCTCGACACCGAGCTCTCGGTCCGGGAGAACCTGGAGATCTACGGCCGGTACTTCGGGCTGCCGCGCCGCCACGTGCGGGCCAGGGCGGCGGAGCTGCTGGAGTTCGCGCGGCTCACCGAGCGGGCCGAGGACCGGGTGGAGCCGCTGTCCGGGGGCATGAAGCGCCGGCTCACCATCGCCCGGTCGCTGGTCAACGACCCCGAGCTGCTCCTGCTCGACGAGCCGACCACGGGGCTGGACCCGCAGGCCCGGCACCTGCTGTGGGAGCGGCTGTACCAGCTCAAGCGCGAGGGCGTCACCCAGATCATCACCACGCACTACATGGACGAGGCCGAGCAGCTGTGCGACCGGCTCGTGGTCATGGACGGCGGGGTGATCGTGGCGGAGGGCTCGCCCGCGGAGCTCATCGAGCGGTGGTCCACCCGGGAGGTGCTGGAGCTGCGGTTCCTGCCCGAGGAGCGGCCCGCGGCCGGCGACCTGGAGCGGTACGCCGAGCGCGTCGAGCTGCTGCCGGACCGGGCACTGCTCTACACCGCGGACGGGGAGCGCTCCCAGGTCGCGCTGCACGCGGCCGGCCTGCGGCCGTTGTCGGCGCTGGTGCGGCGCTCCACCCTGGAGGACGTGTTCCTCCGGCTCACGGGCCGGACGCTGGTGGACTGATGGCGATCGAGGAACGCGTCCCCGCGACCCGGCTCGCGCCGGTCACGGCGCCCGGGTGGGTGCACGGGGTGCTGCTGGTCGTCGAGTCGTTCTGGCGGTGGTACCGGCGCAACTGGCGGGCGACGGCGGTGTCGTCGGTGCTCCAGCCGCTGCTGTTCCTGCTCGCGTTCGGGCTGGGCTTCGGCAGCCTGATCGCGTCGCGGCCCGGGGCGGAGGCGGCCACGGGCGGCGTGCCGTACCTGGTGTGGCTGGCCCCGGCGCTGCTGGCGATGTCCACGGTGCAGAGCGCGGCGTTCGAGATGACCTATCCGGTGCTGTCCGGGTTCAAGTGGCAGCGCGTCTACCTCGGCATGGCGGCCACGCCGCTCACCGGGGCGCAGATCGCCGTCGGCCACCTGGTGTGGGTCGCGGCCAAGATGACGCTGACGGGCACGGTCTACCTGGTGCTGATCGCCCTGTTCGGCGGCGCCGCGTCGATCGGGGTGGTCGGCTCGCTGGCCGCCGCGGTACTGACCGGGGCCGCCGTCGCCGCGCCGGTCATGGCGTTCTCGGCGAGCCGGGAGGACGAGGGCGCGGCGTTCAACGCGCTGTTCCGGTTCGTCGTCCTGCCCATGACCCTGTTCTCCGGCACGTTCTTCCCGGTCACCGCGCTGCCCGCCTGGGTGCAGCCGCTGGCGTGGGTGTCGCCGCTGTGGCACGGCACGGAGCTGGCCCGCGCCGCGGCGCTGGGCACCGGCACGGCCGGGGCCGGGCTGGGGCACCTCGCCTACCTGGTGGCGCTCCTCACCGTCGGCACCGGGCTGTCGGTCCGGCTGTTCACCCGGAGGCTGGCGCCGTGACCACGCTCGACGCCGCCGTGCGCCTCGCTCCGGGGTGGGCCCGGCTGCTGCCCGGGGGAAGCTACGCCGGTCGCTCGCGGATGCTGCTGCTGCGCTCCGCCACCGCCGCGCGCCGCACCTGGCCGGCGATCGTGTCCGGGTTCGCCGAGCCGGTGTTCTACCTGCTGGCGATGGGGTCGGGGCTCGGCTCGCTGGTCGGCGAGCTACCCGGGCCGGACGGGCGGCCGATCTCCTACGCCGCCTTCATCGCGCCCGGACTGCTGGCCGCGTCCGCCATGAACGGCGCGGTGTTCGACGCGACCTTCAACGTGTTCTTCAAGCTGAAGTACAACCGGCTGTACGACGCGATGCTGGCCACCCCGCTCGGCCCGGTCGACATCGCGCTGGGGGAGATCGGCTGGGCGCTGCTGCGCGGCGGGGTCTACGCCACCGGCTTCCTGTCGGTCATGGCGGTCGCCGGCCTGATCACCTCGCCCTGGGCGCTGCTGGCACTGCCGGCCGCGCTGCTGGTGGCGTTCGCGTTCGCCGCGATCGGGATGGCAGCGACCTCGTTCATGCGCTCGTGGCAGGACTTCGACCTGGTCACGCTGGCGGTGCTGCCGATGTTCCTGTTCGCCACGACCTTCTACCCGCTCGGCGTGTACCCGCGGCCGCTGCAGATCCTCGTCGAGTGCCTACCGCTGTTCCACGCGGTCGAGCTCATGCGCGGGCTCACCACCGGCGCGGTCCACCTCGGCATGCTCGGCCACCTCGCCTACTTCGTGGTCATGGCCGCGGTCGGCGTCGTCGTCGCCGCCCGCCGACTGGAGGCACTGCTGCTGCGGTAGCTCCGGCCGGCGCCCCGAGCGCACCGTCGATCCGGCCAGCGCCACCAGCCCCAGCAGCCCGGTGAGCCAGGCGCCGAGGGCGAGGGGGCAGCGGGTCAGCGTCTGCACCGCGGCCAGCACGGAGGTGGCGCCGGCCGCCGCCAGTGCCAGCTGGTGCGGCCAGCAGCGCAGGCGGCCCGAGCGCGCGAGCCCGCCCGTGACCAGCGCGAGTACCGCCAGGCCGAGCAGCAGCAGGACAGGCACGCGGCCCGCGCGACCGAGGCCCAGCAGCGTGCGGATGTGCCATTCGGCCACGTGGGTGACGGGGACCTCGTGCCACGGCGACCCCCACCACCGCAGCCCGAGCGCGGCCACCGCGAGCAGTGCCGCGGCGGTGCCGGCCTCTCGCAGCCGCGGCAGCTCGCGGGGCGACGGCCGCCGGCGGACCGGCGCGACCGGGGAGGACACCGGGCTCATCGCAGCTCCTTCGTCGGACCCGGAACGCTGCCCCGAACGCTAGGGAGCACCGGGCCGCCGGTCGCCGGTGCGAGCCCCCGGATCCGTAGGCGCCGACCCCCCGCGGCGGGGTGGGGCCAGCACCACCCCGCGTCGTCCGGACCGGGTCCGGGGGCCTGCTCGCACGGGCCGGATCGCCCTGGGCCCCGGCCGTCCGCGCTTGCTACCGTCGCCGTCGCGTTCGCGTCACGAAGGGCATGATCATGATCACCGGAAGTCTCGTCGCGCTGGTCACCCCCATGCGGGAGGACGGCTCGATCGACCACGAGGCGCTCGACCGGCTCGTCGAGCGGCAGGTGCTGGCCGGGACCGCGGCGATCGTGTCCGTGGGCACGACCGGCGAGTCCTCCACACTGTCGGTGGAGGAGCACACGGACGTCATCCGCCGCACGATCGACGTCGTCGCCGGGCGGGTCCCGGTCATCGCGGGCACCGGCGCGAACAACACCGACGAGGCCATCCACCTGACCGAGGCGGCGGCGGCCGCGGGCGCCGACGGGGCGCTGCTCGTCACGCCGTACTACAACAAGCCCCCGCAGGAGGGCCTGTACCGGCACTTCAAGAAGGTCGCCGAGGCCGTCGACATCCCGCAGTACCTGTACAACGTCCCCGGCCGCACGGCCTGCGACATGCTGCCCTCGACCGTCGAGCGGCTCGCCGAGGTGCCGAACATCGTCGGGCTCAAGGAGGCCAAGGGCGACCTGGACCGGGTCCGCGACCTGGTCGCGCTCGGGCTCACGGACTTCGCGCTCTACTCCGGCGACGACGCCACCGCCCGCGCCAGCATGCTCGCCGGCTTCCACGGCGACATCTCGGTCACCGCGAACGTCGCGCCCGAGCAGATGGCGCGGATGTGCAAGGCCGCCATCGCCGGCGACGACGAGGAGGCGGCCACCATCGACGCCGACCTGGCCGGCCTGCACCGCGCCCTGTTCGCGGAGCCCAACCCGATCCCGGTGAAGTGGGCGCTGGCGGAGTTGGGGCTGATGCCGGGCGGGATCCGGCTGCCGCTGGTCCCGCTGGACGAGTGGCACCACGAGGACGTCCGCGCCGCCCTCCGCACCGCCGGCCTCCTGGACTGACCCGTCTGAGGCTGCGCCAGGACGGGTGTGCCGTGCGGTGCCGGATGTGATGCCGCACCGCCGCGGGTGTGCCGCGACCGGACCGGTGTGCCACGGGGCGAGCCGGCGGAAGGTCCCCCCAGCAGCGCCCTCGGATGAGCGAGCGGGCGCTCTCGTGCAGACCTACTGCACGAGAGGGCCGTCGGGGCGGCTCAGCGGAGGAGTGCGGGGTTGTCGTGCGGCAGTGCGCGGGCCCGCGCGTCGGCGGCGGCGTCGGGGTCGCCGAGGCGGGCGCGGTGGCGGGCGGCGCGGACCGCGTACTCCGCCAGCCCGGTGTGTTCGGCGCGCCGGGCGAGGAGGGCGGCTTCGCGGAGGGCGGTGTCCCGGTCGAGTTCGGCGGTGATCCCGCAGAGCGTGTCCCGCATGTGCAGCTCGATCCAGCAGCACACGTCGGCGTCGGCGACGAGGGTGGCGCAGGCGCCGTCGAGCGCCGTCGCGGCCGCGGCCGGGTTCCCGAGCCGTGCCCGGGCGACGGCGAGACCGCGGCTGGTGAGCGCGATCCAGCAGGCGTCGTCGAGGACCTCGGCGAGGGTGTGGGCGTCGGCCAGCACGGCCTCGGCCTCGGCCACCCGGCCCCCCCGGAGCAGGACCTCGCCGTGCAGCACGTCGATCCATGGCCGCATCGACGTCCACCCCAGCTCCGACGCCATCTGCCGGGCCTCGCCCACGTCGGCGGCGGCCGCCTCGTCCTCGCCGCGCTGCAGCCGGGCACGGGCCCGCATGGCGACCGCGGCGGTGAAGGCGCGCGGTCGGTCCGCGGTCTCGGCGAGGGCGACCGCGACGTCGAGCTCGCGCACCGCCCACTCGGAGAGCCCGGTGTCGATGAGCGCGAACCCGCGCACGTGGGCCACCCCGGCCCGCTGCTCGGGCCGGTCCCCGGCGGCGACGTCGGCGCTCTCGAGCCACCGCAGCGCGGCGGTGGGGTCGCCGGTGGCCGTGGCGACGAAGCCGAGCTCGCGGCGGGCGAGGGAGGCGATGTCGGCCAGGCCCTCGCGCGTCGCGAGCCGGTCGGCCTCGCGCAGCGCGGCGGCCGCGCCGGGGTCGGTGCTGGCGACGGCGTGGACGTACCCGCGCCCGTAGTGCGCGAGCGCCTCGGCGAGTACGACGTCGTCGCCCAGCTCCCGGGCCCGCCGGACCGCCCCGGCGAGGATCGCGGTCCCGTCGCGCGCCGCCCCCGAGTCCATCACCTGTTCGCCGACGCGGACGAGCTCCCGCACCGCCGAACGGCTGGCGGGGGAGCTGCCCCGGGGCCGGTGCCGCCGCTGCAGCCGCGTACCCGCCCGGGCGAGGTCGTGCCGGCGGCCGTGCAGCCACGCGGCGAACTCCGGGACGTCCGGCTCGGCGCACTCGAGCAGCGGCAGGGTGGCCTCGGCGAGGGGCCAGCCGGCGGGTGCGCGCCCGGCCAGCACGTCGACGACGTCGACCCGGACACCCTCGGCGATCTCGCAGGTCAGCGGGTCGCCCTCGAGACGCACCGCGTCCCCCACGGCGCGGCGCACCTGGCTGAGCGTCCAGCGCAGCGCGGCCTGCGGGTCCTCGGCGTCGGGGAACAGCAGCTCCTGGACGCGCCCGCGGGGCACCGGGCCGGTCGTGGTCAGCAGCAGCGCGAGCAGCGCCCACGGCTTGCGACCCCGCGGGACGGGAGGGCGGGGACCCCGGGTCTCGACGCGCGGCGGCCCGAGCAGCCGGACGACGACGGCGGGCCCCTCCCCGCCGTCGTCCCCCCGTCCGGTTCCGTCCGGTTCCATCCGCGCCCTCCCGTCGCTGGGAAGGAGGCCAGGATGACATCGTCCGATACGTCCGGCGTCGTCCGTTCGGCCGGATCCGCCGCCCGTCGTCCCCCGATCAGACCCGTTCGGCCGTCACGAGCAGGTACTCCGACTCCCAGACCCCACCCGTCCGGGTTCGAGTGAGGAAGTCGAGGAAGGCGGCGTCGAGCTCGGCGGTGCGGGCCGGATCGTCGGCGACGTTCCGGTAGACGGCGATCGTCGGGCCGTAGTTGTGCTTCCACCACTCGCGGAAGTCCCGTGGGGAGTCGGTGACGTCGAGGGTGTAGGTGCGCTTCTCGGCGCGGAGCGTGCGTACGCCGTCGCCGAACAGCTCGCGGACGTGCTCCTCGCTGCCCCACAGCGGCGCGGGACGGGCGCCCGGCGGGGGCGGCGGCGCGAAGGGCTTCATGGTGGCGAAGAGCTGCCCGACGAAGCCCTCGGGCGTCCAGTTGATCATCCCGACGGTGCCGCCGGACCGGCAGACGCGCAGCGTCTCGGCCGCGGTGCGCTCGTGGAACGGCGCGAACATCGAGCCCACACAGGAGATCACGGCGTCGAACTCGCCCGTCTCGAAGGGCAGCGACTGGGCGTCGGCCACGACCCACTCCAGGTCCAGGCCGCGCGAACGGGCGATCAGGCGGCCCCGGTCGAGCAGCTCGGGCGTCAGGTCGGAGGCGACGACCTCGGCGCCGGCCGCGGCGGCCGGGATCGACGCGTTGCCGGTGCCCGCGCCGACGTCGAGCACACGCTGCCCGGGGCGGACGCCGACGGCCTGGACGAGGATCGCGCCCAGGCCGGGGATGAGGTCGGAGGCGACGGTGCCGTAGTCGCCGGAGGCCCACAGCGCTCGGTGCTTGGGGCCGATGGTGTGGATCGGGTCGGTGGTCGGGGTGCTCATGGTGGCTCCTCGGGCGTTGCCGTCTCGGTGGTGCCGGTCACGGGGAGCGTGGCGGGGGAGCGTGTGCGGAACCGTGTGCGGAGGAGGAATCGGCGCGGGGCTACCCTGGGTCCGCGTGAGCGCCGTGCTGTCAGGGTCCGTCTTCCCTGCCCTCGAACCGTTGCTGCCGCGGGTGTCCAAGCCCGTGCAGTACGTCGGCGGCGAGCTGAACGCGCAGACCAGGCCGTGGGAGTCCGCGGAGGTCCGGTGGGCGCTGCTGTACCCGGACGCGTACGAGGTCGGCCTGCCCAACCAGGGCGTCATGATCCTCTACGAGGTCCTCAACGAGCGCGCCGACGCCCTCGCCGAACGCTGCTACGCCGTCTGGCCGGACCTCGAGAAGCTCATGCGCGAGCACGGGGTCCCCGCGTTCACCGTCGACACGCACCGTCCCGTCGGGGCGTTCGACCTCCTCGGGGTCAGCTTCTCCACCGAGCTGGGCTACACGAACCTGCTGACCACGCTCGACCTCGCCGGCATCCCGCTGCACGCGGTGGACCGGGACGAGAGCCACCCGGTCGTCGTCGCCGGCGGGCACGCCGCCTTCAACCCGGAGCCGATCGCCGACTTCGTCGACGTCGCGGTGCTGGGGGACGGCGAGGAGGTGGTCGGCGACATCACCGATGTCGTGCGCGACTGGAAGGCCGAGGGACGGCCGGGTGGCCGCCGCGAGCTGCTGCGCCGGCTGGCGAACACCGACGGCTGCTACGTCCCCTCGTTCTACGAGGTGGAGTACGACACCGCGATCACCGCCGTCACGCCGGCGGACGGTGCCCCGGCCACGGTCCAGAAGCGCACGACCTCGGACCTCGACGAGTGGCCCTACCCCAAGGCCCCGCTGGTCCCGCTGGCCGAGACCGTGCACGAGCGGGCCAGCGTGGAGATCTTCCGGGGCTGCACCCGCGGCTGCCGCTTCTGCCAGGCGGGCATGATCACCCGACCGGTGCGCGAGCGGTCGCTGCAGGGGATCGGCGAGATGGTCGACGCCGCCGTCCGGGCCTCCGGGTTCGACGAGGTCGGGCTGCTGTCCCTGAGCAGCGCGGACCACTCCGAGATCGCCGACATCACCAAGGGCCTGGCGGACCGCTACGAGGGCACCAACACCTCCCTGAGCCTTCCGAGCACCCGCGTCGATGCGTTCAACATCGACCTCGCCAACGAGATCAGCCGCAACGGCCGCCGCTCCGGCCTCACCTTCGCGCCCGAGGGCGGGTCCGAGCGGATCCGCCGGGTGATCAACAAGATGGTGTCGGAGGAGGACCTCATCCGCACCGTCTCCGAGGCGTTCGCGCAGGGCTGGCGGCAGGTCAAGCTCTACTTCATGTGCGGGCTGCCCACCGAGGAGGACGAGGACGTCCTGGAGATCGCGGGCATGGCGCACCGGGTCATCCAGGCGGGCCGCGCCGCCTCCGGGCGCAACGACGTGCGGTGCACGATCTCCATCGGCGGGTTCGTGCCGAAGCCCCACACGCCGTTCCAGTGGGCGGCGCAGGCCCACCCGGAGGTCGTCGACGCCCGGCTGCGGAAGCTCCGCGAGGCCGTGAACAGCAACAAGAAGCTCGGCCGCAACATCGGCATGCGCTACCACGACGGCCAGCCCTCGCTGATCGAGGGCCTGCTCGCCCGCGGCGACCGCCGGGTCGGTGCCGTGATCGAGCGGGTGTGGCGCGAGGGCGGCCGGTTCGACGGCTGGTCCGAGCACTTCTCCTACGAGCGCTGGGTCACCGCTGCGAAGGCGGAGCTGGAGCCGCTCGGCGTCTCGCTGGAGTGGTTCACCACCCGCGAGCGCGACGAGGGCGAGATCCTGCCCTGGGACCACCTCGACTCCGGGCTCGAGCGGGACTGGCTCTGGGCGGACTGGCAGGACGCGCTGTCCGGGCGGGAGCAGGACGACTGCCGCTGGACCCCGTGCTTCGACTGCGGGGTGTGCCCGTCGACGGGCACCGACATCGAGGTCGGGCCGAGCGGCACGACGCTGCTCCCGCTGACGGTGGTGAACCCCGTCGGACGGGAGCTGGGTGGCTGAGGACCCCTCCGGGCAGCCGGCCGGGTCGCAGTCGGCGGGCACCCGGCAGATCACCGTCCGCATCGCCGACGAGCGCGACGTCGAGGCCCTCGCGAGGCTCCGCCGTGCCTGGACCGAGGAGCGGGCCGGCCGGCCGGTCTCCGACGCGGGCTTCGAGGCGGCGTTCGCGCAGTGGGCGCGCGTCGAGCAGCCCCGGCGGACCTTCTGGCTGGCCGAGATCGGCAGCGAGCGGGCCGGCTGGACGCCGATCGGCTCGATCAACGTCGTGGAGATCGTCCCGATGCCCCGCCCCGGGACGCGCGCGGGCAAGGTCGGGCAGGTGGGCAACGCCTTCGTGCTGGAGGCCTTCGCCGACCGCGGGGTCCCGCGCGCCCTGCTGCAGGCCGTCGTCGACCACGCCCGGGACCGGCGGTACCGGCGGCTGATCCTCGCCCCGACCGCCCGCAGCACGACCTTCTACCGGCGTGCGGGCTTCCGGCCGGCGGGGGAGACCCTGCTGGTCCTCGAGCCCGGGCCGGAGTAGCCGGTCAGACCACTCCCCGGTGCTGCAGGTAGCGGAACATCCCGATGCCCGGCAGCACCGGCAGCCAGTAGGTCAGCAGCCGCGAGGTGAGGGTCGCCGCGACCGCGGGCGCGGGGGCCACGCCGACGGCGACGAGCCCGGCGACGAGCAGCGCCTCCACCGCGCCCAGGCCGCCCGGCGTCGGGGCGAGGTGGCCGAGGGTCTGCCCGACGACGAACACCACGATCACCTCCAGCCACGGGAAGTGCGGGTCGAAGGCGGCGAGGCAGGTGGCCAGGCCGAGCGCGGACATCAGGTGGTACGCGGCGGCGCCGCCGAAGAGCTGCGCGGCCCGCACCGGCCGCCGGATCGCGCCCCACAGCTCGCGGACGACCTGCAGGCCGGGCCGCACGATCCGCCGCCGGCCCATCGGCGACCCGATGACCAGGCCGGCGAGCACGAGGATCCCGGCCACGGCGCCCAGCAGCGGCCAGCCGGTGGGGATGCGGACGAACCGCAGCGTCCCGGTGATGCCCACCGCGAAGATCCCCACCACGCAGATCACGGCCGACACCGCGCCGGTCGCCGCGAGGTTCAGCATCGTCACACCGACGGCGAGCGAGCGGCGCATCCCGAGCTTCTCCAGGAACGCGATGTTGATCCCGAAGAACCCGACGCCGCCGGGGGTGGTGCGGCCGGTGAAGGCGGCCGCGACCTGCACCTCCACGGTGCGCCGGAACGGCAGGTGGGTGTCGCAGGAGCCCAGCAGGGACACCGCGGACAGCACGATCGCCAGCATCCCGGTGAACACGGCGAGGGCGAGCCACCACCAGTTGGCGTCGCGGAGCAGGCCCACCGTCTCCGGGAGGTCGGCGAGCTGGGGCAGCAGGAGATAGATCGCACCGCCGAGGAACAGCATCGTGACCAGCGCCCGCGGCCGGACGGGGGACGGGTAGCTCGGCAGCGGCCGCCCGATCCGGTCCGCCAGCGCCTCCCGCAGCTCGCTGAACAGGTAGTGGCCCTCGGCGATCTGCTCCCGGACCCCGCGGTGCAGCGCGAGGGGCTGCAGGTAGGCCAGCGCCGCCTCCAGCCGGTCCGCGGACAGGGTCCGGTCGGCCGCCGCGACGGTCCGGTCGACGCCCACGATGGAGACCAGCGTGATCAGCACGTCGGCGAGGTCCTGGGCCAGCAGCGCGGGGCTCGCCCCCACCTGGCCGAAGGTGAAGTTGAGCAGCCAGGGGTTCCCGTCCGCGTCGACGAGGACGTTGTCGGCCTGCAGGTCGTGGTGGGCGATGTGGGCCCGGCCGAGGATCGCGACCTGGTCACACACCGCGTCCAGCAGCCGGTCGTCGATCTCCCCGACCGGCAGCTCCGAGAGCTGCCGCCCCTCGACGACGCCGTGCACCAGCACCGGCGAGCCGTGCTCGATCACGCAGGCCAGCTCCACGTGGGGCGTCCGCACCCCGGCCGCCTCGGCCAGGCGCGACACGTACGCCTCGTGCTCCACCTCGTGGTGGGTGCTCGAGAGCCGCGGCACGTCCTGGACGTCGATGGTGGCGAGGAGCCGCCGGAAGCGGTACCAGGGGCCCGCCCGCCGGTGCAGCCGCGCCACCGCGCGCGCCCGGAGCACCCGGCCGTCCCGGGTGGTGATGGTGAAGCGGCGGGGACCCACCAGGTGGGTGCGCTCCTCGCAGATGTCGTCCGGGCAGAGCCCGGCCTCCTCGAGGGTGCGGCGCACCGCCTCGACCGAGGTCCGGCGGCCGGGGGCCCCGCCGACCAGGTGCGACGCCGACCCCGCGCCCCAGCCGACGACCGCGCCGGCGAACATCGCGAGCGGCAGGGCGCCCTGGTAGACCTCCGCGAGCGCGACCGCGACCGCCAGGACCCAGGCCGTGGAGGCGGCCTTGCGCGGCAGGTACGGGGCCGCGGCGGTGACGAGCGCCGCCGCGACGGCCGTGTGGGTGGCGGCGAAGCCGAACCCCTCGGGGCCGGGGAGCCGCAGGCCGGTCTCGCCCGCGAGCTCGGGCGGGACGGGCCGGTCCGGGGCGAGGTGGCCGAGCGCCGTCGTCACCAGCCAGGCGACGGTGCCGGCGGCGACCAGCTGCGCCGCCGCGCGGACGTGCTTGAGGTACAGGGCGACGGCCGCCGCGCCGGCCACCCCGGCCCACGTCCCGACCCAGAGCAGGCCGGCGGCCACCGGGGCCCAGCCCGCGGGGAGGGCCCCGATCTCCTCGAAGATCGCCGCCTCGACCGGGTTGACCGCGCCGTCGGCCGCGAGCACGCAGAGCGTGACGATCGCGGCCGCCACGACCACCCGCACGACGTCGCGGGGCCGGCGGCCGACGGAGAACCGCCGCAGGGAGCGGCGCACCGCGGTGGGGGTCGCCACGACGGGGTCCTCCGGCTGCGGTGCGGGCCCGCGCGGGACCCGCTCCCCGGCGCCCTCGTCGCCCCGTTCCCCGACCTGCGCGTCGACCTGCGCGTCGACCTGCGCGTCGGCGTGGGCCCCGACCCGCTCGTCGGTCCTGTCGTCCAGCCTGTCGTCCACGTTCCCGACCCCGCCCTCGACCCCGCTCCCGGTCCGCCCGCGGCCGGCGCCCGTGCCGACCGCGACGAGTGTGTCCCCGGTGGGCGCGCGCCCCAACCGCCGGATCGGGCCTCCTGGCGAGCCGGCTGGCCGGGACCGGGGCGAGGCGGGCGCCGGGGGCCGGGGTGAGGCGAGGCGGGCGCCGGGGCGCCGGGGGCCGGGGCCTACCCTGCTCCCATGGCTCGAGTGCGGCCCGGGGAGGCCGCGAACCCCGCCCCGCCGACGGTGCAGCGCATCCGCGTGCGCTTCGCCAAGCGCGGGCGGCTGCGGTTCCTGTCGCACCGCGACGTGGCCCGCAGCGTCGAGCGCGCGGTGCGCCGCGCCGGCGTCCCCGTCTCGCACTCGCACGGCTTCAGCCCGCACCCGCGGATCTCGTGGATCGGCGCGGCCCCGACCGGCACGGCCAGCGAGGCCGAGTACCTCGAGATCGGTCTGACCCGCGAGGTCGAGCCCGAGGTCGTCCGCGCCGCGCTCGACGCGGCGCTGCCCGCGGGGCTGGACATCCTCGACGCCGTGGTCGCCGAACCGCCGGCGCTCGCCGACCGGATCGACGCGAGCCTGTGGCGGATCGTCCTCCCCGGCGTCCCCGAGGGTGCGCTCCGGGCGGCGGTCGAGGCGCTCCTGGCGCGGGACGCGCTCGTGGTCGAGCGGGTCATGCCGGCCGGGCGCCGGGAGATCGACGTCCGGGCCGCGGTCGTGTCGGCGACCGTCACGGCCTGCGACGATGCGCCCGCGGGGGGACCGCCGGCGGGTGACCCACCGGGCGGAGTCACACCGGAACCGGACGCCGCGGGGTCGGACTGTGCGATACTGACGGCGGTCGTACGGCAGACGACACCCGCTGTTCGACCCGACGACGTGTTGGGCGCACTCGACGTTGTCGCAGGTCTGAAACCGCCGGTGCCCGCGAAGGCGACCCGGATGGCGCAGGGCCTGCTCGACGACCGGGGCCGCCTCGCCGATCCGCTCGGACCGGGCCGGGTCACCGCCCGGGCCTGACCGCCGCGGAGCGGTGCCGCCGCCGGCCCGGGGTGGGCCGGCCGGACGCGGCGTCGAGCACCGCCGAGCGACCAGGATTGCCCGGCCCGCACCGCGGGACGGGAGAACGCGTGAGGCCCCTGTGCGGCCGCCCTTGAGGGGCGCCCGGGGGCGAAGGAGTTGGATGTCGATCAACGATGCGCCCGCCGGGGGTACCGGCGGGCAGTTCTCCGTGTCGGAACTGCCGGAGAAGCTGCGTGTGCACGCCCTCGCCCGGCTGATCGGGCGGACCAGCAAGGAGGTCCTCGCGGCGCTCGCCGAGCTCGGTAACGCCGCGCGGAGCGCGCAGGCCGGCATCGACCGGAAGACGGCCGAGCAGGTCGTCACCGCCCTGCTGGGCGGGCAGGCCACCACCGGGGCCGCCCCGGAGGCCCCGGCCACCGCGCCGGAGTCGGACACGACCGAGGAGACGGCGGTGCCGGACACGGTCGCGGCCGCCGAGGCCGCCACCGGGCAGGACACCGAACCGGCCGCCGGCGGACGCCCCACTGCCGAGCAGCCCGCCGCTGTCGGTTGACGGTCCGGTGACGTCACGGGACCAGCACAACCTTGCCGACGGTCGCCCGGGTACCGAGGAGCCGGTGCGCGCGGGCGGCCTCGGCG
>NZ_JBEZDN010000137.1:0-20767 GCF_040648315.1 Pseudonocardia sp. NPDC049154 | reverse complement strand
GCGATCGTCGCCATGGCGACGATCGCCACTCACAGGGGGCGGCGCTCGCGGAGGACCAGCAGCATGTAGGCGGCGACGGACTGGGCGTCGGTGATCTCCCCGTCCGCGATCATGGCCTCGAACTCGGTGATGGTGAACCAGGCCTGCCGCATGTCCTGCTCGGTGTGCTCGCGCTGGGCCTCGCCTTCGGTGAGGTCGCTGGCGAGGTAGACGTGCCCGCGCTGGCTGGACATGCCGGGCGCGACGTCGAGCGTGCCGATCTTCTCCATCCGGCCGGCCCGCAGCCCGGTCTCCTCGACCAGCTCGCGCACGGCGAGCTCGGCGGGGTCCTGGGCGGCGCGGTCGGGCGCGGTGCCCGCCGGGAACTCCCAGCGGCGCAGGCCGATCGGGTAGCGGAACTGCTCGACGAGGTGCAGCCGGTCGCCGTCGCGCGGGATCACGAGGGCGTACGTCGGCTTGTCGATCACGCCGTAGACGCCGTCCGAGCCGTCGGGGCGGCGCACGGCGTCCTCGCGCACGGTCATCCAGTTGTTCGCGTAGACCTGCCGGGTCGAGAGGGTCTCCACACGGTCAGCCTCCCACCTGCGACGATCGGGCCGTGCGCGCGTCCCGGCTGATGGCCCTGCTCTTCGTGCTGCAGCGGCGCCGCTCGGCCACGGCGGCCGAGCTGGCCGCGGAGCTGGAGGTGTCCGAGCGGACGATCTACCGGGACGTCGCGTCGCTGAGCGAGGTGGGCGTACCGATCTGGACCGAGCCCGGGCCGGGCGGCGGGATCCGGCTCGTCGAGGGCTGGCGGACCCGGCTAGACGGGCTCACGGCCCAGGAGGCCGCGGCCATGCTGACCCTGGGCGCGCCGCAGCTGCTCGCCGAACTGGGCCTGGGGACCGCGCTCGCCGGGGCCCAGGCGAAGATCCTCGCGACGCTCCCGGAGGGCCTGCGCGCGCACGCCCGCGTCGTCGCCGAACGGGTGCACCTCGACGCGCCGGGCTGGTTCCAGAACCCCGCCGAGGTCACCCACCTCGCCGTGCTCGCCGAGGCGCTGTGGGAGCAGCGCCGGGTCCGGGTCGTCTACGGGCCGCGACAGGTGCACCGCGAGGTCGAGCCGCTCGGGCTCGTGCTCAAGGCAGGGGTCTGGTACCTGGTCGCCGGGGTGGACGGGGACGTCCGGACCTACCGGGCGGCGAAGATCGCCGAGGCCGAGCCGCTCGCCGGGACGTTCGCGCGACCGGAGGACTTCGACCTGCCGGCATGGTGGGCGGAGTCGGCCTCCCGGTTCGCCGCGTCGATGCTGCGGGAGAAGGTGCGGATCCGGGTCTCGCCCGCCGGGCTGCGGGCCCTGCCGAGCGTGACCGACTCCGACGCCGCACACGCCGCCGTCGCCGCGGCCGGCGAGCCCGACGCCGAGGGCTGGCGCGAGCTGCTGCTCGACGTCGAGTCGCTGCGGGTCGCCGCCGGGCAGCTGGTGGCGCTGGGCGGGGAGGTGGAGGCGCTGGAGCCACCCGAGCTGCGGAGGCGACTCGCCGAGCACGGGCGGGCGCTGGCCGAGCGCAACGCACCTCTAGGGTGACGGCCCGTGCGCCTCGTCATCGCCCGCTGCCAGGTGGACTACGTCGGTCGGCTCACCGCACATCTGCCGATGGCACCGCGGTTGCTGCTGGTCAAGGCCGACGGATCGGTCAGCGTGCACGCCGACGACCGCGCCTACAAGCCGCTCAACTGGATGAGTCCGCCGTGCTGGCTCACCGAGGAGCCCGGCGTCTGGACGGTCCGCAACAAGGCGGACGAGTCGCTCGTCATCACCATCGACGAGGTGCTCCACGACTCGTCGCACGAGCTGGGCGTGGACCCCGGGCTGGTGAAGGACGGCGTCGAGGCGCACCTGCAGGAGCTCCTGGCCGCGCACCCGGAGACCTTCGGCGACGGCTGGACGTTGGTCCGCCGCGAGTTCATGACGGCGATCGGCCCGGTCGACCTGCTCTGCCGCGACACCGCGGGCGGGCACGTCGCCGTGGAGATCAAGCGGCGCGGGGAGATCGACGGCGTCGAGCAGCTGACCCGCTACCTCGAGCTGATGAACCGCGACCCGTTGCTCGGGCCGGTGGCCGGGGTGTTCGCGGCGCAGCAGATCAAGCCGCAGGCGCGCACCCTCGCCGAGGACCGCGGCATCCGCTGCGTGACCGTGGACTACGACGCGCTACGGGGCCTCGACCCGAAGGACCTGCGCCTCTTCTGAGGTCGCCTCGTACGGGGGGACGAGCGCCCCGCGCAGCTGGAGCAGGACGAAGTCGCGGATGTCGCCCGCGGTCGAGTCGGGCCGGGTGAGGACCTGCAGGAGCAGGGCGTTGGTGTGGTAGCGGGCGGTCCGGTCGGCGTCGAGGTCCAGCCCCAACACGTCGGAGGCGTGCTGCAGGGCCAGCTCCAGGATCAGCGGGATCTGCGCGATCATGCGGACGTCGCCCGGGCCGCGCGGCGGCCCGTCGCTGCGGATCGCATCCTCGTGCAGCGCCGCGAACAGCGCGAACGTGAGCGTGCGCCGGACCTTCAGCATCACCACCATCTCGTCGACGGCGACCCGGACGATCTCGTGCGCCTCGGCGCAGGCGGCGATCCGGTCCTCGACCCGGGCGACGGCCTCGGCGATCCGCGGTGCGAACAGGTGCCCGATCAGCGCGTGCTTGCTGCCGAAGTGGTTGTAGCAGGTCGCGGTGGCGACGCCGGCCCGCGCGGCGACCTCCGTGATCCGGGTGCCCTGCCAGCCCTGCGCCGAGAACAGCTCCTCCGCGGCCCGGAGGATGGCCGAGCGCGTCTCCGCGTTGCGCTCCTCGCGCCGCCCGGGCCGCCTCTCGGTCATCGACGGAGGTTAGCCCAGCTCATTCGCATTGTGGAGTGCCTGGAACCCGTTATAGGTTCGCCGTCCGCGCGGGTTCGCCGGGACCGCGTGTCCCGAGCGCGGAGCGGGGGCGCGGCCCTGTGCGGAGGAGGGGTCCGTGCAGCGCCGCGTCCCGCCCTCCGCGTCCCCTGACCGGCCGGAACGGCCCCCGCCCGGGTGGTCCGCCCGGGTCGCCGGAGGCACACGCGGGCCCTCGCGCCCGCCCTACCCTGACCGACGTGACCGCCAGCACCGAGGCTACGGCCAGCACCAGCACCGACACCTTCGACTCGCTCGACCCGCGGACCGGTGAGGTCGTCGGGACGCACCCGGTCCACGGCGAGGCCGAGGTGCTCGCCGCGGTCGCCCGGGCCGGGGAGGCCGCGCGGTGGTGGCGGGGGCTGGGCTTCGACGGCCGCCGCGAGCGGCTGCTGGCGTGGAAGAAGGCGCTGGTCGCGCGGCTGGACGAGGTCGCGGGCGTGGTCTCCGCCGAGACCGGCAAGCCGCTCGACGACGCCCGGCTCGAGCTGGTCCTCGCGATCGACCACGTCGACTGGGCGGCGAAGCACGCGAAGAAGACGCTCGGCCGGCGGAAGGTGTCGCCGGGCCTGCTCGGCGCCAACCAGGCCGCGACCCTGGGCTACCCGCCGATCGGCGTCGTCGGCGTGATCGGGCCGTGGAACTACCCGGTCTTCACGCCGATGGGCTCGATCGCCTACGCGCTCGCCGCGGGAAACACCGTGGTCTTCAAGCCGAGCGAGCTCACGCCGGGCGTGGGCGAGATCCTTGCCCGCACGCTGTCCGACGCGGTACCGGAGAAGGCGCTGATCGAGGTGGTGACCGGGTTCGGCGAGACGGGTGCGGCGCTCTGCCGCGCCCCGGGCGTCGGCAAGATCGCCTTCACCGGGTCGACGGCCACCGGCAAGCGGGTCATGGCCTCCTGCGCCGAGACCCTCACCCCGGTCCTCATCGAGTGCGGCGGCAAGGACGCGCTGATCGTCGACGCGGGCGCCGACGTCGAGGCCGCCGCCGACGCCGCCGTCTGGGGCGGGATGTCCAACGCCGGCCAGACGTGCGTCGGCGTCGAGCGCGTGTACGTCGTCGAGTCGGTCGCCGAGGAGTTCACCGCGGCGCTCGTGGCCAAGGCGCGCGGGCTGCGGGCCGGCACCCAGTTCGGCCCGATGACGATGGCGTCGCAGACCGAGGTCGTCCGCCGGCACGTGCGCGACGCGCTGGACAAGGGCGGTCGGGCGGTCGTCGGCGGCGAGGACTCGGTGAAGCCGCCCTTCGTGGAGCCGGTCGTGATCGTCGACGTGCCCGAGGACTCCTCCGCCGTCACCGAGGAGACGTTCGGCCCGCTGATCGTCGTCAACCGGGTGCCGGACGTCGCCGAGGCGGTGCGGCGCGCCAACGGCACCGGCTACGGCCTGGGCGCCAGCGTGTTCACCGGCTCGGCGAAGGAGGGCGAGCGGATCGCGGAGGGCCTGCGCTGCGGCATGGTCAGCGTCAACGGCGTGATCGCGTTCGCGGGCATCCCGTCGCTGCCGTTCGGCGGGGTCGGCGACTCCGGCTTCGGCCGCATCCACGGCGAGGACGGGCTGCGCGAGTTCACCCGGCCGCAGGCGGTGGCCCGGCAGCGGTTCGCGCTGCCGGTCCCGGTCACCAGCTTCACCCGGTCGGCGAAGCACATGGGAACCCTGATCGGCCTCGTCCGGGCACGTCACGGCCGGTAGACCCTCCGTCCGGAGGGGTGTTCCCGGCCTCATGCGTGGGTTACCACGCAGCGGGGGATGAGAGGATTACCGCTCGGTACAGACCCTCGAGGCAGCGGGAGGTAACGGCGTGGCACGCGAGTTCCGGACGGTCGGCGTGGTCGGCCTGGGCACCATGGGTGCGGGCATCGTGGAGGTGTTCGCGCGCAACGGCCTGGACGTGATCGCCGCCGAGGTGGACGCGGCCGCCGTCGAGCGCGGGAAGGCGCACCTGGAGACCTCGACGAGGCGGGCGATCGAGCGCGGCAAGCTCACCGAGGATCAGGCGGGCGAGCTGCTGGGCCGGATCACCACGACCACGTCGCTGGCCGACCTGGCCCCGTGCGACCTCGTGGTCGAGGCGGTGCCGGAGTCGCTGCAGCTCAAGGCGTCCGTGTTCGCCGAGGTGGACAAGCACGTCGGCCCGGAGACGATCCTGGCGTCGAACACGTCGTCGCTGTCGGTCACCGAGCTGTCCGTGCGGACCGCACGGCCGGGCAAGGTCGTCGGGATGCACTTCTTCAACCCGGCGCCGGTGCAGAAGCTCGTCGAGCTGGTGCGCACGGTCGTCACCGAGCCGGACGTGGTGGAGGACCTCCAGGCCTTCGCCGCCACCCTGGACAAGGTGCCGGTCGTGATCGGCGACCGGGCCGGGTTCATCGCGAACGCGCTGCTCTTCGGCTACCTCAACCACGCGGCGCGCATGTACGAGTCGCACTACGCGAGCCGCGAGGACCTCGACGCCGCCATGCGCCACGGCTGCGGCTACCCGATGGGCCCGCTGGCGCTGCTGGACCTCATCGGCCTCGACACCGCGTACGAGATCCTCGAGACGATGTACGCGCAGTCGCGCAACCTCATGCACGCCCCGGCGCCGGTGTTCAAGCAGATGATCACCGCCGGGCTGCTGGGCCGGAAGAGCGGCCGCGGCTTCTACACCTACGAGAAGCCGCACAGCAGCAAGGTCGTGCCCGACGCGCTGACCCCGGGCTCGGTCGTGCCCGAGGACGTCCCGACGCGCGAGGTCCAGCGGGTCGGCGTGGTCGGCACGGGCACCATGGCCAGCGGCATCGTGCAGGTGTTCGCGCAGGCCGGGTTCGACGTGGTGGTCCGCGGCCGGAGCGACTCCAAGGTCGAGGCGTCGATCGGCGGGATCCGCAAGGCGCTCGACAAGGCCGTGGTGCGGGGCAGGCTCACCGAGGAGGACCGGGACGCCACGCTCGGGCGGATCACCGGCACCACGTCGCTCGAGGACTTCGCCGACGTCGACCTCGTCGTCGAGGCCATCGCCGAGGAGCTCGAGGTGAAGCGGGCCGTGTTCGGCGCGCTCGACGAGATCTGCAAGCCGGGCGCGATCCTCGCGACCACGACGTCGTCGCTGCCGGTCGTGGAGTGCGCGGCGGCCACCACCCGTCCGGCCGACGTGATCGGACTGCACTTCTTCAACCCGGCACCGGTGATGAAGCTGGTCGAGGTGGTGTCCACGATCAGCACCGCGCCGGAGGTCGCGGCCACCGCGCTGGCGCTCTGCCAGAAGATCAAGAAGGTGCCGGTCTCCTGCGGGGACCGGGCCGGGTTCATCGTCAACGCGCTGCTCTTCCCGTACCTGAACGACGCGGTGAAGATGCTGGAGGCGCACTACGCCACGGCGGACGACATCGACGCGGCGATGAAGACGGGCTGTGCCCTGCCGATGGGGCCGTTCGAGCTGCTCGACGTGGTCGGCCTGGACGTGTCGCTCGCCATCGAGCGGTCGCTGTTCTCCGAGTTCCGCCAGTCCGGCTTCGCCCCGGCCCCGCTGCTGGAGCACCTGGTCACGGCGGGCCGGCTCGGCCGCAAGACCGGGCATGGCTTCCGGGACTACACCTCCCGCTGATTCTCGGGCGCTGACCTGTGACCCGCCCCGGTGCCGCCCGCGCGGCGGCGCCGCGGCCGTTACGGTCGGATCCATGGCACGCGGTCGACGGCCCCGCCCCTCGGAACGGGGGCGGGGCCGCTCCGTGCCCGCACCCCTGTCGTCGGGGATCGTGACCCGCGCCGAGACGGGGCCCGACGGCGAGTGGGCCGTCCGGCACGTCCCCGGCGGGTCGTCGGTGAAGGACTACCGCTGCCCGGGCTGCGACCAGCTGATCCCCGCGGGCGTCGGTCACGTGGTCACCTGGCCGACGGGGGAGTGGGGGTCGGTGGAGGACCGCCGGCACTGGCACCTGCCGTGCTGGAACGCCCGCGGACGCCGGCGCCCGGGGGGCCGCCGCCCCCGCTGACCGGCCCCTCGCACGGACGTCGACGCCCCGCACCCGTGCGGCAGGGGTGCGGGGCGTCGAGGGTCCGTGCGGTCAGGCGCGGGTCGTGGCCGGGTGGGGGCGCGGGCGGCGGCGGGACTGCTCGCTCGCCTGCTCGGGCACCGCGCCGGAACCCGAACCCGTGCCCGAACCCGTGCCCGAGGCGCCGCGCCCGTCTGCGGTCGCGCCGTCCGGGCGGTCGGCCTCGTCGGCCATCGGGCCGAGGGCCGCCAGGTCCGCGACGAGTGCGGCGCGGGCGTGCGCGAGCTGCTCGGCGACCCGGCTCCGCAGGTCGGTGAGCTCGGCGACCCGGCGCTCGGCCTCGCGGACGAGGCGCTCGGCCTCACCGCGAGCGTCGGCGACGATCCGCGCGCCCTGCTCGTCGGCGGCGCTGCGGGTGCTGCGGGCGTACTCGTCCGCGTCCGACCGCAGCCGCGCGACCTCCTGCTGGGTCGCGGTGCGCTCG
Organism: Pseudonocardia sp. NPDC049154; assembly: GCF_040648315.1. NCBI lineage: Bacteria > Bacillati > Actinomycetota > Actinomycetes > Pseudonocardiales > Pseudonocardiaceae > Pseudonocardia > Pseudonocardia sp. NPDC049154. The sequence goes on along the minus strand of NZ_JBEZDN010000137.1, from coordinate 13,399 downwards.
GCCTGCAGCGCCCCGAGGGTCTCGATGCGCCGCTGGTCCATCGCGATCCGAAAGTCCTCCTCGACCTGCGCGCGCTCGGCGGCGGCGGCCGCGGTCGCGGCGGCGATCGCCGCGTCGCACTCGGCGCGCCGGGTCGCGATCACCTCGTCGGTGGCCAGCTTGTCCTGCGCGGACTGCGCCTGCAGGGCCTTCGCCTGGGCGACGATCCGCTCCGCCTCGTTCCGGGCCTCGGCGAGCAGCGCCTCCCGGCGGCGCTCGGTGTCCGCGCGGCGATCGGCCAGCTCCTGGTCGCACTCGGCCCGCAGCCGGGTCACGTCCGCGTCCGCCCGGGCCCGCATCTCGGCGACCTCGTCCTCGGCCAGCCGGAGCATCGACCGCATCCGCTCGCTGAGCCCCTGGACGCTGTCCGGCGGCCCCGACAGGCGGCGCACCTGCTGGCGCATCGACTCCAGCCGGCCGCGCGTCTCGTCGAGCTCGCGGGTCAGCCGGGTCACCTGCGCGACGGCGGCGTCCCGGTCCGCGGCGAGCAGCCGGACGTCCGCGTCGATCCGGTGCAGGTGCCCGTCGACCTGCTCCTGGTCATAGCCGCGGCGGACGACCCGGAACCCGGCCGTGGGCTGGAAACCGGGGTCGGATTGAGGGTTCTCCGGTTCACCGACCATGGGCGTCACCGTACCGGGCTACCGCATTCGCGGAGCGTCACGCGCGGCTCCGGGTGGGCTCCGTCACCCGTCCGGGCGCGGGCCGTTCCGGGGTGCGGCCGCTGAGCATTCGCAGTAACGAGCCATAACGCTCGAACCGGGCCGCCGAGCTCGCAGCATGGATCCATGACGCCGGGATCGGGCCCTCGAGAACGCAGTACGGCTCCATCACGCGCCCGGAGACGTGCTCGAGGGTGCGTCATGGAGCCATACGTGCAGCGATGCCGCCGGTCAGACGCCGCGGAAGCGGTTGATCGCGTCGAGGTGCTTGGCCCGCTTCTCCGGGTTCGTCACGCCCAGGCCCTCCTCGGGCGCGAGCGCGAGCACGCCGACCTTGCCCTGGTGGGCGTTCTGGTGGACGTCGTACGCCGCCTGGCCGGTGTCGGCGAGCGGGTACACCTTCGACAGCGTCGGGTGGACCAGGCCCTTGTCGATGAGCCGGTTCGCCTCCCACGCCTCGCGGTAGTTCGCGAAGTGCGAGCCGACGATCCGCTTGAGGTTCATCCACAGGTAGCGGTTGTCGTACTCGTGCATGTAGCCCGAGGTCGACGCGCAGGTCACGATGGTGCCGCCCTTGCGGGCGCAGTAGACCGAGGCGCCGAAGGTCTCCCGGCCCGGGTGCTCGAACACGATGTCAGGGTCGTCGCCGCCGGTGAGCTCGCGGATCTTGGCCCCGAAGCGCTTCCACTCCTTCGGGTCCTGCGTCTGCGGGTCCTTCCAGAACTTGTAGCCCTCGGCGTTGCGGTCGATGACCAGCTCGGCACCCATGGCCCGGCAGATGTCCGCCTTCTCCTGCGAGGAGACGACACAGATGGGAGTGGCGCCGCCGTTGAGCGCGAACTGGGTCGCGTACGAGCCGAGCCCGCCGCTCGCACCCCAGATCAGCACGGTGTCGCCCTGCTTCATGTCCGCGCCGTTGCGGGAGACCAGCTGGCGGTACGCGGTGGAGTTGACCAGCCCGGGGCTGGCCGCCTCCTCCCAGGTGAGGTGCTCGGGCTTGGGCATCAGCTGGTTGGACTTGACCAGGGCGAGCTGCGCGAGCCCGCCGAAGTTGGTCTCGAAGCCCCAGATCCGCTGCTGCGGGTCCATCATCGTGTCGCCGTGCCCGTCCGGGCTCTCCAGCTCGACGGACAGGCAGTGCGCGACGACCCGGTCGCCGGGCTTCCACGCGTTGACGCCGGGGCCCGTCTTCAGCACGACGCCGGCCAGGTCCGACCCCACGATGTGGTACGGCAGGTCGTGCCGCTTGGCCAGCTCGGACTCGCGCCCGTAGCGCTTGAGGAACCCGAACGTCGACACCGGCTCGAAGATCGAGGTCCAGACGGTGTTGTAGTTGATCGCGCTCGCCATCACGGCCACGATCGCCTCGCCCGGGCCGAGCTCGGGCGTGGGCACCGTGTCCAGGTGCAGGCTCTTGCGCGGGTCCTTGTCGCGGGTGGCGATGCCGTCGAACATCTCCGTCTCGTCCGCGTGGACCGTCATCGCCTGGTAGTGGTCAGGGACTGGAAGCCCACCCACGGCGTCGAAACGCTCGGCGAGAATGGCGTCGAGGATCTCCTGCACGGCCTGGCCTCCGGTGGCGTGAGTCGTGTGGCTTGCTTGGGATACCGATCAGTTACCGATCAGTATGGTACCCGAGGCATTGTGTCTGCGCGCTCCGCCGATGGGGCCGATCGTGACGCAGCCCACCGACTGGATCAATGAAGCAGCCCCTCCGACCGGGCGGGAACCGCCTGATCGGAGGGGCCGGGTGCTGCACGAAGGGCGCTCTCGTTCCCACCTTCTGAGCGAGAGCGCCGTTCGCTCAGTGGTCCTTCGCCGGCTCCACCAGCTCGACGAGCACGCCGCCGGCGTCCTTCGGGTGCACGAAGTTGATCCGCGAGTCCGCCGTGCCGCGCCGCGGCTCCGGGTACAGCAGGCGCAGGCCCTTGTTCTTCAGCGCCTCCATCGCGGCCTCGATGTCGGTGACGCGGTAGGCGAGCTGCTGCAGGCCCGGGCCGTTGCGGTCGAGGAACTTCGCGATCGTGGAGTCCGGGCGCAACGGGGCCAGCAGCTGGATCCGCGTGCTGGAGGCGGGGTCGGCGCCGGGCGCGGCGAGCATCGCCTCGCGCACGCCCTGCTCCTCGTTGACCTCCTCGTGCGTGTTCACCAGCCCGAACACGTCGTGGTACCAGGCGACCGCCTCGTCGAGGTCGGCCACCGCGATGCCGACGTGGTCGATCTGGGTCAGCAGGGATCCGAGCGCTCCGTGGGCCGATTCCGTCTGTGCCGTCATGGACCGGGAATCTAGTGCTCGGTACCGGGCCCGGCCCTCTGTGTGGCTGCTCACCCGTCCGTTCGGGCCGTCTCTTCGCAGGTCGCCGACGGGTATGGTCCGGAACCAATCCCGTGTGCCAACGCAGTTGCTGGAGGTCGTCGTGGCGCAGTCCGTGATCGTCGCTGGTTCCCGTACGCCGGTCGGCCGGCTGCTCGGGTCGCTCAAGGGGTTCTCGGGCGCGCAGCTCGGCGGATTCGCGATCAAGGGCGCCCTGGAGAAGGCCGGGGTGGCCCCCGAGCAGGTCGAGTACGTGATCATGGGGCAGGTGCTCACGGCGGGTGCCGGCCAGATCCCGGCCCGGCAGGCCGCCGTCGCCGCCGGCATCCCGATGGACGTCCCGGCGCTCACCGTCAACAAGGTCTGCCTGTCCGGCATCGACGCCATCGCCCTCGCCGACCAGCTCATCCGGGCCGGTGAGTTCGACATCGTGGTCGCGGGCGGCCAGGAGTCGATGACCCAGGCGCCGCACCTGCTGGCCAAGTCCCGCGAGGGCACGAAGTTCGGCGACACCGCGCTGATCGACAGCATGTCCTACGACGGCCTGTTCTGTGCCTTCGACCAGGTCGCGATGGGTGCGTCGACGGAGAAGCACAACAGTCGCTACGACGTCACCCGCGAGGACCAGGACGCCTTCGCCGCCCGTTCGCACCAGCTCGCCGCCGCGGCCCTGAAGAACGGTGTGTTCGACGACGAGATCACTCCCGTCGAGATCCCGCAGCGCAAGGGCGACCCGGTCGTCTTCTCGCACGACGAGGGCGTCCGCGGCGACACCACCGGCGAGAGCCTCGCCAAGCTGCGCCCGGCCTTCGCGGCGGACGGCACGATCACCGCGGGCTCGTCGTCGCAGATCAGCGACGGCGCGTGCGCGGTCGTGGTGATGAGCAAGGCCAAGGCCGAGGAGCTGGGCCTGAGCTGGCTGGCCGAGATCGGCGCCCACGGCGTGGTGGCCGGCCCGGACACGAGCCTGCACGAGCAGCCCGCCAACGCCATCGCGAAGGCCTGCGCCAAGGAGGGGCTCGACCCCAAGGAGCTCGACCTGGTCGAGATCAACGAGGCCTTCGCCGCGGTCGGTCTCGTGTCCACCCGCAAGCTGGGCCTCGACGAGGAGAAGGTCAACGTCAACGGCGGCGCGATCGCCCTCGGCCACCCGATCGGCATGTCCGGTGCCCGGATCACGCTGCACCTCGCGCTGGAGCTCAAGCGCCGCGGCGGCGGCGTCGGCGTGGCCGCGCTGTGCGGCGGCGGCGGCCAGGGCGACGCGCTGATCCTCCGCGTCCCGGCCTGATCCCTTGCCTCAGCAGTCCCCGCGGGAGCTGGTCGACCGCGCGCTGGAGGGCCAGCAGCGCGCGGTCGCCCGGCTGATCTCGCTCGTCGAGAGCGGGTCGAAGGACCTGCCGGAGGTCGCCGCGCTGCTCGCCCCGCACACGGGGCGGGCGCAGGTCGTCGGGCTGACGGGCTCGCCGGGCGTCGGCAAGTCCACCACCACGTCGGCGCTGGTCGCGGCGTTCCGCGAGCAGGGCAAGCGGGTCGGTGTGCTCGCGGTCGACCCGTCGTCGCCCTTCTCCGGCGGCGCGCTGCTCGGCGACCGGGTCCGCATGGGCGACCACGCGGTCGACGAGGGCGTGTTCATCCGGTCGATGGCCACCCGGGGGCACCTGGGCGGGCTGGCCTGGGCGACCCCGCAGGCTCTGCGGGTGCTCGACGCCGCGGGGTGCGACGTCGTGCTCGTCGAGACGGTCGGGGTCGGCCAGTCCGAGATCGACGTCGTCTCGCTCGCCGACACCACGGTTGTGCTGCTCGCGCCCGGGATGGGCGACGGCGTGCAGGCCGCCAAGGCCGGGATCCTCGAGATCGCCGACGTCTTCGTGGTCAACAAGGCGGACCGCGAGGGCGCCGACCAGACCGTCCGCGACCTGCGCTACATGATGTCGCTCGGCGAGCGGCGGGACGTCTGGAAGCCGCCGGTGTGCCGCACCGTCGCGGCCCGGGGCGAGGGCGTCGACGAGGTCGCCGGGGCGATCGACGAGCACCGGGCCTGGCTGGAGTCCTCCGGCGAGGGCCCGCGGCGGCGCCGGCGGCGGGCCGAGAACGAGATCGAGGCGATCGGGCTGGAGAAGGTCCGCGCGCGGCTCGGCGACGTCCGCGGCGGCGCCGCCCTCGAGGCGCTGGCCGAGAAGGTCGTGGCCGGCACGCTGAGCCCCTACGCGGCGGCGGACGAGCTCCTCGACTCCCTGTGAGTGGCGATAGTCGTCATAGCGACTATCGCCACTCACAGGGGTCAGCGGAAGTCGCCGGACGCCGAGCGGATGCGGCCGAGCAGGTCGAAGAGGGTGGCCTTGCCCTCCGCGTCGAGCCCCACCAGCCCGAAGTCGACGGCGGTGACGGACTTGGTGGCGTGCTCCAGCCGCTCCACCCCGTCCGGCGTGATCTCGACCAGCGTCGCCCGCCGGTCCGTGGGGTGCGGGGTCCGGCGCACCAGCCCGTCCGCCTGCAGCCGGTCGACGATGTTCGTGACGCTGGTCGGGTGCAGCTGCAGCCGCTCGCCCATCACCCGCATCGGCAGCTTCTTCGCCCGCGAGAAGCTCAGCAGCACCAGCGCCTCGTAGCGGGCGAAGGTGAGGTTGTGCGGCTTGAGCGCGGCGTCGACGGCCGACAGCAGGATCTGCTGGACGCGCATCACGCTGGTGACGGCGGCCATGGTGTCCGACGGGCCGATGCGCTCGGCCCAGAGCTCCGCCGCCCGGTCGATCGGGTCGAAGGGGAGCGGGTCGCGCGAGGCCATGGCCACGCACGCTAGCAGGGCGGACATCCGCGGCCCGAGATCATGGGGCAGGCTGGCGGCATGCTCGTAGCGTTCAGCATCGCGCCGTCCGGCAGCTCCTCCGACGACGGGAGCGTGGGCGACGCCGTCGCGGAGGCCGTCCGCGTGGTCCGGGAGTCCGGGCTGCCCAACGAGACGACGTCCATGTTCACCACCATCGAGGCCGAGACCTGGGACGAGGCGATGGCCGTGGTGGGCCGCGCGGTCGAGGCCGTGCAGGCCCGGTCCCCGCGGGTGAGCCTGGTGCTCAAGGCCGACATCCGGCCCGGGTACACCGGCCAGCTCAGCGCGAAGGTGGAGCGGATCGAGAAGGCGCTCGGCTCGGATGGCTGATCCGGCGTTCCTGCTCCTGCACGGGGCCTGGCACCGCGGGTCGAGCTGGGCGCCGCTGCAGGAGGAGCTGCGGGCCCGCGGGCGCAGCTCGGTGGCGCCGGACCTGCCGGCGGACGAGCCGGCGGCGGGCGCCGCCGAGTACCTCGCGGCGGCCCTCGCCGCCGCGCCGGCCGAGGGGCCGGTCGTGGTCGTCGGGCACTCACTCGGCGGGCTCACCGCCCCGCCGGTCGCCGCCGAGCTCGGCCCGCGCACGCGTGCCCTGGTGCTGGTCGCGGCGATGCTCCCGGTGCCCGGCCGGGCGCACAACGACCTGCTGCGCGAGGACCGCACGATCATGGCCCCGGGCTTCGGCCCCGGCCAGGAGCGCGGCCCGGGCGGGACGACGAGCTGGCCGGCGGAGGCCGCCGAGGCGTCGCTGTACGCCGGGGTGGCCGAGGAGCTGGGCGCGCCGGACCTCGTGCGGGAGGCGGTCGCGGACCTCCGCCCGCAGGCGTGGGCGATCGGCAAGGAGGTCACCCCGCTGGTCGCGTGGCCGGCGGTGCGGACGGTGTCGGTCGTCTGCGCGCAGGACCGGGTGGTGAACCCGCAGACCTCCCGCCGGCTGGCCGCCGAGCTGGGCTTCGAGGTCCGCGAGCTGCCCGGCGGGCACTTCCCGATGCTCACCCACCCGGCCGAGCTGGCCGACCTGCTCGTCGGGCTGTAGCGACCAGCCCGGAGAACGACCACGGCCGGCGGGGAGGCCCCGCCGGCCGTCCTGCGGCGCCGGTCAGGCGATGTTGAGCGTGAAGAAGAAGACGCCGACGAGGATCGCGGCGAAGCCCAGCCCCATCGCGATCTTGGCGAGCTTCGCGGTGTCCGGGTTGCGGACCGCGGCGATGCCGACACCGATCGCCGCGAGCCCGCCGACCCAGCCGACGATCGAGATCGGGCTGGCCACCAGCGCGACGATGCCGATGATCAGCGCGACCTTGCCCAGCACGGGGCTCTGCCGGCGGGCGGTCTTCTTGCGGGCCTCCGCCAGCAGGCGATCGGCGACGGTGTTCTCCTGGCTCATCAGATCCTCCGGTCAGGGGACGGTCCCGGCGCGGATCCGTCCGGCGTGCACGCACGGTGACGCGACGTCACTTCCGTGAGGTCAACGAGCGCGTGCCGCCGCTGGTGCTCCGCCGGTCCGGTGATCAGCGCGTCCGCGGCCGCGGACCGCGGGTGCGCGGCGCCACCGGATCGGCGCAACGCCGGGCGCTGGATCGGGGATGGTCGGACGTCCTACGGTCGTGGGAGGAGCAAGGACGGGAGGCGCCATGACGACCGGGAACACCGCTGCGACCAGCGCGGACGCCGCCGGCGGGGAGCACCGGGCGCGCCGGCTGTGGCGCGCGCTGGAGCCGTTGCACGCGGTGACCTACTTCGCGCCGGAGGCGCGGTCGGCGGGGGAGTCGCTGGGCCTGCGGGGCTTCTGGCGCGGCTACTTCGGGCAGCGCGCCGCACCGCTCGGGCCGGTGCCGGCCGAGGTCGTGACCGCCCTGTTCTACAACTTCGCACCCGGGTTCGTGGCCCGCTCGGTGCCCGAGATCTGGTCGGTCGCCACGCCCGCGCAGCTGCTCGACGCCCGGCTCGCGGCCGTCGACGCCGCCCTGCGCCGCGCGCTCGGCGAGCTCGCCGTCTCCGCGGAGGTCGCCGAGGCGGCCGAGCTGGCGCGCACGGCCGCGACCTCGGTGTCGACGGCCGGGCGGGCGCTCGCCGCGGCCAACGCGGCCCTGCCGTGGCCCGACGCGCCGCACCTCGTCCTGTGGCAGGCCCAGACGATCCTGCGCGAGCAGCGCGGCGACGGGCACGTCGCGGCCCTGGTGAGCGCGGGGATCGACCCCGTGGAGGCGCTGGTGGTGTTCGCGGGCGCCCAGGGCCTGCCGGGCGACTGGCTGCGGGAGCGGCGCGGCTGGACCGCCGAGGAGTGGGAGGCCGCGCGGGCCCGGCTCGCCGACCGGGGCCTCGTCGAGCCGAACGCCGGCGAGACCGTGACCGACACCGTGCTGACCGATGCGGGGCGGGAGCTCTGTGCCGAGGTCGAGGCCCGCACGGACGCGCTCGCCGACCAGGCCTGGCGGGCCCTCGGCGACGCCCGGGCCGAGCGTCTGGTCGGGCTGACGGAGCCGCTGGTGGAGCGGGTCCTCGCCGCGGGCGACTTCCTGCCGCAGAACCCGATGGGCATGCGCCCGCTCGTGGCGGCCGGCCCCGGCTGACCCGCCGGCACCCGGGAGGGCGGGCGACGGGCGGGGCGGGCGGCGACCGTGCCAGGATGGACGGCGTGTCGCGACCCGATCCTCGTCAGGCAGCCCAGACGGCGGCCCTGTCGTCCGCGTTGGCGGGCGCCGTCGATCTCTCCGCGCTGAAGGCCCGTTCGGAGGCCGCGGCCCGCCAGCAGGCGGCGGGCGGCGCCCAGGCCGGGGCCCCGGCGGCCTCCCCCGACGGTGGCGGCGGTGGCGGGTACGTCATCGACGTCACCGAGCAGAGCTTCCAGCGGGACGTGCTCGAGGCGTCCCTGCAGGTGCCGGTGATCGTCGACCTCTGGGCCACCTGGTGCGAGCCGTGCAAGCAGCTCTCCCCGGTCCTGGAGCGCCTGGCGAACGCGAGCGGCGGCGCCTGGATCCTCGCGAAGGTCGACGTCGACGCCAACCAGCGGATCGCCCAGGCCTTCGGCGTGCAGTCGATCCCGATGGTGGTCGCGGTCGTCGCCGGCCAGCCGGTCGACGCGTTCCAGGGCGCCCTGCCCGAGCCGCAGGTCAAGGACTGGATCGCCCGGATCCTCGACGCCCTGCGCGACCGCATGCCCGCGATCGCCGAGGGCGAGCGCCGGGCGGCCGCGGGCGGCGCCGCCGTCCCCGAGGAGGAGCCGGAGGACCCGCGCTTCACCGAGGCCGAGGACGCGCTCGAGCGCGGCGACTACGCCGAGGCCGAGGCCGCCTACCAGCGGATCCTCGACCAGGAGCCGGCCAACGAGATGGCGCTGGCCGCGCTCTCGCAGGTCCGCTTCCTGGCCCGGGCCGAGCAGGCGGACCCGTCGGCGATCGGCCGGGCCGACGCCGCACCCGACGACGTCGACGCCCAGCTCGCCGCGGCCGACGCGGAGGTCGCCCAGGACCGGGCCGAGTCGGCCTTCACACGCCTGGTCGCCGCGGTCGGCCGGACCTTCGGCGACGACCGGGAGAAGGTCCGCAGCCACCTCGTGGGGCTGTTCGAGCTGTTCCCGGCGGACGACCCGCGGGTGAGCACCGCCCGTCGCGCCCTGGCGCGCGCGCTGTTCTGAGCGCGGGGCGCGCGGCCGGGCGGGATCCCGGCCGACTACGGTCGGCAGCCGTGTCGACGACCAGCCCGCAGCCCGTCGCCGATCCGCCGCGGCCCCCGGCCCGGCGGTGGCCGGCGGCACGCGTCGGCGCGGTCGTGCTCGCGGTGGCGGCGCTCGCGCTGACCGCCGCACTGCACGCCACGCACCACAACCTGCTGGTCCTCGGCCTGTCGTCCGCGGACATGCGGGAGCTGCACGCCGACTTCGACACCTTCTGGCAGTCCGCCGTCGCGCTGACCCAGGGCGGCGACATCTACGCGACGCCGGCGAAGCTGCGCAACCTCAACCCCCCGCTGCTCAGCCTGCTGCTGGCCCCGCTCGCGAGCCTCGACGTGGTCGTCGCGTACCGGGTGTTCGCCGCGGTCACCCTGCTGCTGATCGCCGGCGCGGTGCTGCTGGTGTGCCGCGAGCTGCGACTGCCGTGGTGGTGGACGGCGGGCGCCACGCTGGCGATGCTCGCGTCCTCGCCCCTGCACGGCACGCTCTACCTCGGCCAGATCTACGGGCTGCTGCTGGTCGGGCTGGTCGCCGGCTGGATCGCCGAGCGCCGCGGGCACCCGCTGCTCGCCGGCGTGCTCTACGGCGTCACGGTCGCGCTCAAGCCCTCGCTCGCCCCGGTCCTGCTGCTCCCGGCCGTGCAGCAGCGGTGGCGGCCCTTCTGGGCGGGCATCGGCGGCGCCGTCGTCGCGACCCTCGTGGGTGCGCTGCCCGCCGGGCCGTCGAGCGCTCTCGAGTGGCTGCGGATCGGGTTCGGCGAGCCGGTGCCCGACGTCCTGGACAACGCCGCCCTGCCCGGGGAGGCGCTGCGCCTGGGGCTGCCGTCGGGCGTCGGGACGGTGCTGGGGGTCGTCGCACTGGTCGGCACCCTGGTGTGGCTCGCGCGCCGCACCCGCACCGGCACGGTGGACCCGGGCGGTACCGCGCCGTGGGCGGTGATCGCGGCGGGCCTGCTGATGTCGCCGATCTCCTGGCACAACTACCTGCTGCTGCTGTGGCCGGGCGTGCTCGCCGTGGTGGCGGCGTCGCCGGCGGCCGGCGTGCGCCGCGCCTGGGTGGCCGCGCTGCTGGCGTTGCCGATGATCCCCGTCTCCTGGGGCGACCTGTGGGCGCCCGACGACCCGTGGACGCCGCTCGGCCGCAGCCTCTACTGCGCGATCCTCCTGGCCTACTGGATCACGCTGCTCCGCAATGCCGACCGCACCCCGGTCCCCGAACGCACGAACGGCGCTCTCGCTCACTCCTCGTGAGCGACGGCGCCGCTCGCTCCGTCCGGCCCCGAAGGCACGAACGGCGCTCTCGCTCAGATCTGGTGAGCGAGAGCGCCGTTCGCCGTGGGGTCAGACGTCCCGGGAGTCCTCGTCGGCCGGGCCGGCCTCGGGCTGCACGCCCCGCACCAGGTCCGGGGTGTGCGCGGCGCCGGCGGGCGGCGCCTCGACGGCGGGCTCGGTCGCGGCGGACTGCACCGGGCGCCGCGGGTGCACCGGGCCGCCGGTCTCCTCCGGCACCAGCCACAGCACGCCGGCCGGGGGCAGCCGCAGGACGGCCGACGCCGGGCGCCCGTGCCAGGCGGCCCGCTCGGCCTCGACCACGCCGAGGTTGCCCACGCCGGAGCCGCCGTAGTTCTCCGCGTCGGTGTTGACCAGCTCGCGCCAGTTGCCGGCGAAGGGCAGCCCCACGCGGTAGTTCTCCTTCGGCTGGCCGGAGAAGTTCGCGATGCAGGCCAGGACCGCCGGGCGGCCGTCGTGGTCGGTGCCCTGCCGCAGGAAGCTCAGCACGTTGCCGGCGGCGTCGTTGGCGTCGATCCACGAGAAGCCCTCGGGCGAGTGGTCCGCGGTCCACAGCGCCGGGTGGTCCCGGTAGGTGCGGTTGAGGTCGCCGACGAGGGTCTTGATGCCGCCGTGCAGCCGGTCGCCGAGCAGGTCCCAGTCGAGCGAGCGCTCCTCGGACCACTCGCGGACCTGCCCGAACTCCTGGCCCATGAACAGCAGCTGCTTGCCCGGGTGCGCCCACATGAACGCGAGCAGCGCGCGGACGTTGGCGGCCTTGTTCCAGTCGTCGCCCGGCATCCGGGTCCACAGCGAGCCCTTGCCGTGCACGACCTCGTCGTGGCTGATCGGCAGGACGTAGTTCTCGCTGAACGCGTACATCAGCGAGAAGGTCATCTGGTTGTGGTGGTAGCTGCGGTGCACGGGGTCGCGCCCGATGTAGTCGAGCGTGTCGTGCATCCAGCCCATGTTCCACTTGAACCCGAAGCCGAGCCCGCCCATGTAGGTGGGCCGCGTGACGCCCGGCCACGCCGTGGACTCCTCGGCGATCGTGACGACGCCGGGGTGCTCCCGGTAGACGGTCGCGTTCATCTCCTGCAGGAAGGAGACCGCCTCGAGGTTCTCCCGGCCGCCGTACTGGTTGGGCAGCCACTGCCCGTCCGGCCGCGAGTAGTCGAGGTAGAGCATCGAGGCCACCGCGTCGACCCGGAGGCCGTCGATGTGGAACTCCTCGAGCCAGTACAGCGCGTTGGCGACCAGGAAGTTGCGCACCTCGCGGCGACCGAAGTCGAACACGAGGGTGCCCCAGTCCGGCTGCTCGCCGCGGCGCGGGTCGGCGTGCTCGTACAGCGGCGAGCCGTCGAACCGGGCGAGCGCCCACTCGTCCCGCGGGAAGTGCGCGGGCACCCAGTCGACGATCACGCCGTACCCGTGGCGGTGCAGGGTGTCGACGAAGTACCGGAAGTCGTCCGGGGTGCCGAAGCGGGAGGTCGGGGCGTAGTAGCCGGAGACCTGGTAGCCCCAGGAGCCGCCGAACGGGTGCTCGGCCACCGGGAGCAGCTCGACGTGGGTGAAGCCGGTCTCGTCCAGGTACTCGACGAGCTGGTCGGCGATCTCGCGGTAGCCGTTGCCCTGCCGCCAGGAGCCGATGTGCAGCTCGTAGACGCTCATCGGCTCGGCGTGCGGCTGGCGGACGGCACGCGCGGCCATCCACTCCTCGTCGCCCCACTCGTGGGTGTTGGCGGTGACCACGGACGCCGTGGCGGGCGGGACCTCGGTGGCGAACGCCAGCGGGTCCGCCTTGTCACGCCACACGCCGTCCCGGCCCAGGATCCGGTACTTGTACCGGGTCCCGACGCCCACGTCGGGCACGAAGATCTCCCAGACGCCGGCGCTGCCGAGCGAGCGCATCGGGTGCGCCCAGCCCGCCCAGCCGTCGAAGTCGCCGGTCACGCGCACGCCCTGGGCGTTGGGCGCCCAGACGGCGAAGCTGGTGCCGACGACCTGGCCGTTGGCCGTGTCGTAGGTGCGCACGTGCGCGCCGAGCACGTCCCAGAGCCGCTCGTGGCGGCCCTCGCCGATCAGGTGGAGGTCGACCTCGCCGAGGGTCGGGAGCCAGCGGTACGGGTCGTCCGTGACGTCGACGCGGTCGCCGTAGCGGACGCGGATCTTGTAGTCCCCGCCCGGCCCGTCGACGACGCCGGAGAACAGGCCGGCGTCGTGCACCTTGACGAGCGGGTGCGCGTCGCCCGGGTCGCCGCCGCGCAGCACCCACACCTCGTCGGCGTGCGGGCGCAGCACGCGGACGACGGTGCCGCCGCCGGCCGTCGGGTGCGCGCCCAGCACCCCGTGGGGGTTGTGGTGGGCACCACCCAGGAGCCGGTCGGTCGTCGCCTGGTCCGGGGGGCAGGGGTCGATCGTGCGGGTGTCCTCGTGTGCCACCCCGAAACCCTATTGCGGACCGCGCGGACGCGCCCACTGTGGTCCGCCGAACGGGTTGTGGCCCTAGAGGCCGTGTCTCTCAACCTGGCGCCGCCGGGCCCGGTGATCCACGTTGTTCCCGGCAAGGCCGCCGGGCCGCCCTCATACCGGGCGTATTCGGGTGGCCCGGCAACGCCG
>NZ_JBEZDN010000136.1:0-20936 GCF_040648315.1 Pseudonocardia sp. NPDC049154 | reverse complement strand
GCCCGGACCCGGCGCCCCGGGCCCGACCGGCCCGGAGGTCCCGTCGCGCAGCAGACCCGGCGGCGGCCGCCCACCAGCGCCGGACCTCGGCCGCGGCGCGAGCCGCCCTGATCGCCCTGATCGCTCCGACCGCTCCGACCGCTCCGCGAGCGCCCCGCCGCCCGGACGCGCGGGCGGTCCTCCCCCCGGCGCTACCCCGAACAGCACCCCGGCACACCCGGGCCGGTCGGGTCCGGGCGACCGGGACCGTGGCGCACGCCCGACGCAGGGTGCGCCCGGTGGAACCGGTGGGCCCGGTGGAACCGGTGGGCCCGGCCGGGCGGACCGTGCCCCCGACCCGCGTACCGGCGGTGATCCGCAGAGCCCCGGCCGCCCCGGTTCGGGCGACCCCGGGCGCCCCGAGCGTTCCCGCGGCAGCAGATCCGGCGGCGAACCCCGCGAACCCCGCGAACCCCGCGAACCCCGCGAACCCCGCGATCCGCGTGCCGATCCCCGTGCCGATCCCCGGGCCCCCGGCGGTCCCGCCGACCGCTCCGGTGGCCCGCGCCGTCGGCCCGACGGCCCCGGTTCCGGTGGTCCCGGCGGCCCCGACCGCCCCGCACGGGGCGGACCGCGCCAGGGCCGGACCGAGCAGGGACGTCCCGAGCAGGGCCGTCCGGAGCAGGGCCGTCCGGAGCAGGGCGGTCCCGCCCGGCCTCCCGGACCCGGCGCCCCCGGCCGCCCGGGGGGCCCCGGCGGACCGCGGCGGGACGACCGCAGCGCCAGTGCGTCCGCCCGCGGCGGCCCCGGCGCGCCCGCGGCCCCGCCCGGTGCCCCCGGGCGCGTGCCCGACCAGGCTCGCCGCACCCCGTCCGATCCGGGCCGCCCGCCCGGCGGTGCCGGCCGACCCGAGCAGCCCGGCCGGCCCGGTCGGCAAGGGCCGCCCGGCGATCGTCTGTCCGGCACGCGTCGGCCCGAGGGCGCCGCGGCGCACCGCACCCGCGCCACCCCCGACGGGCGCCCGGCCGCCCAGGCCGGCCGGCGTCCCGGCACGCTCCCGCCCGGCGGCAGGCCCACCGACGGCACGACCGGCGCCGACGCCGCCACCGGCACCCGCGCGGGTCCTGACCGCGCCGACTCCGACCGCGGCGGCACCCGCACCGACCCCGACCGCTCCGGCGCCCCGACCCGCGCCGTCGCCCGGACCGGCGGCACCCCGGCCGCGGCCCGGACCACCGGCCTCGACGACCCGGCCGCGACCCGGGTCCCCCGCCGCGTCCCGGCGAGCGAGGCGGCCGCGGACCGTGCCGCACGCCGCCGCACGGAGGCCGGCGACGGCGCCACCCGCACCGGACGGAACGGCGGCGTCAGCGGAACCGGTCGGTCCGGCCGGCGCGGCACGGCCCGCCGGACCCTGCGCGCGGCACTGGCCACCACGGCCGCGTCGACACTGATCCCCGGCACGGGGCACCTGATCCTGCGCCGCCGGCGCACGGGCGGGCTCATCCTCGGCCTGTTCCTGCTGGTCCTGGCGGCCGGCGCGGTCGCGGCCCTGACGATGAGCCGGCGGGCGCTGCTCGAGAACGCGGTGTCGACGACGGTCCTCGCCGTCGGCGCGGTCGTCGCGCTCGTCGTCGCGCTCGGCTGGATCGCCCAGATCGCGCGGACCTACGCCCTGGCCCGCCCGCGGAACATGGGCGCAGGACGGAAGATCCTGGGCACGGCCGTCGCGGCGGTGCTGTGCATGGCCGTCGCCCTGCCGTTCGGCTACGCGGCCGACCTGGCGAACTCGCAGCGCTCCCTGCTCAACGACCTGTTCAGCGGCGGGGCCGGCGGCACCGCGGCCGCGGAGGCGATCAACAAGCCGCGGCTGAACGTGCTGCTGCTGGGCAGCGACGCCGGTCCGGACCGCACCGGCACGCGCACCGACACGATGATGCTGGCCAGCATCGACACGAGGACGGGCCGCACCACGATCTTCGGGCTGCCCCGCAACATCCAGCGCGCCGAGTTCCCGCCGGGGTCGGCGATGGCCGAGAAGTTCCCGAACGGCTTCCACGACCCGGCGAGCCCGCTGTCCGGCGACTACCTGCTCAACGCGGTGTACGCCTACGCGCACAACAACCCGTCGCTCGCCCCCACCGGCCCGACGGACGACATCGGGCTGAACCTCCTGCAGTCGTCGATCTCGTACATGACGGGCCTGCCGATCGACTACTTCCTCGAGGTCAACATGGCGGGCTTCTCGACGATGATCGACGCGGTCGGCGGCGTGACGGTCGACGTCGGCCCGGTGCCGCTGCCGATCAACGGCGTCACCGCCGACGGCCGGCACGTCAAGCCGGACGGCTACATCCAGCCCGGGATCCAGACGTTGGACGGCGAGGAGGCGCTCTGGTTCGCGCGCTCCCGCCGGGACGGCAACGACTACCAGCGGATGAGCCGCCAGCGCTGCCTCATCCAGGCCGTGCTCGACCAGAAGAGCCCCACGGACCTGCTCGCCAACTTCCAGCAGGTGGCGCAGGCGACCAAGGACAACGTCGACACGAACATCCCGCAGGAGGTGCTCCCGGCCCTGGTCTCGCTGGCCGGCGAGGGCTTCACCCTGCAGAGCATCTCGTTCGACCCGAGCCTGCCGGACCCGAACGAGGCCGACGGCAGGTTCGACACCTCGCGCCCGGACGTCGAGTACATGCAGAAGGTCGTGCAGGACGCGATCAACCCGCCGCCCGCCGCAGCGGCCGCGCCCACGACCGCCGCCGCGCCGAGCACGGCCGAGACCCCGGAGACCTCGGGCTCGGACGAGACCGCGGCGGGCACCGCGGCCCCGACCTCGCTCGCCGACTCCTGCGCCGCCGCCGCGGCGCCGACGACCGGCGAGGGCGGGAGCGAGTCGGGCACGGAGAGTGGCGCCGAGGGCGGCTCCGGGGGCAACTGAACCCTGGGACCCCGCCGGGCGCGCCACGCCGGAGGCCCGCCCATTACCCTTTCCTGGCGCGGTCCTGCGACGACGCCCGGGCTGCGGTACACCAGACACCGGTACGAACCGGGCACCGACACGCCCGGATCCACCGAACCGGAGCACCAGAGGGGCAGACGGACGTGAGCAGCACTGGGGAGACCCCCGCCCGCGAGGGCCGCACGAAGGTCGTCGTCGTCGGCGGCGGGTTCGGCGGGGTGCGCGTGGCGAAGGCGTTGGCCCACTCCGACGTCGACGTGACGCTCGTCGACCGGACCAACCACCACCTCTTCCAGCCGTTGCTGTACCAGGTGGCGACGGGGATCCTGTCGCCCGGCCTGATCGCACCGGCGCTGCGCCGGGTGGTGAAGACGCAGGCCAACACCCGCACCCTGCTCGCCGAGGTGTTCGACATCGACGTCCAGGCCAAGGTGGTGCACGCGCTCGCGCCGAACGAGCAGCGCCTGGACCTGCCGTACGACTACCTGGTCGTCGCCGGCGGAGCCACGCACGCCTACTTCGGGCACGACGAGTGGAGCCACTACGCGCCCGGCATGAAGAGCATCGAGGACGCGCGGGCGCTGCGCAGCCAGATCCTCGGCGCCTACGAGCTGGCCGAGGTCGCGACGGACGAGAAGGAACGGGACGCGTACCTGACCTTCGTCGTCGTCGGCGCGGGCCCGACCGGCGTCGAGATCACCGGGCAGCTCGCCGAGCTCGCCCGCTACGTGCTCCCGAAGGAGTACCGGACGATCGACACCCGCTCGGCGAAGATCATCCTGCTCGACGCCGCGCCGTCCGTGCTCCCGCCCTTCGCGCCGAAGCTGCAGCAGTACACCCAGCGCCGGCTCGAGAAGATGGGCGTCGAGGTCCGGCTCAACACCACGGCCACGGACATGGACCACGACGCGATCACGGTGAAGGGCCCGGACGGCGTCGACACCATCACCGCGCGCACCAAGATCTGGGCCGCCGGTGTGCAGGCCTCGCCGCTCGCGGCGATGCTCGCCAAGGTCACCGGCACGGAGACCGACCGGGCCGGGCGTCTCGCCGTCGACCCGGACTGCAGCCTCCCGGGTGCCGAGGGCGTCTACGCCATCGGCGACATGGTCACCACGGTGGACCGGCTGCCCGGCGTCGCGCAGGTGGCGATGCAGCAGGGCACCTACGTCGGCAAGCTGATCGCGAAGCGGGCCAAGGGCGACGACACCACGCCCGCCCCGTTCCACTACTTCGACAAGGGGAACATGGCCACCATCGGCGCCCGCCAGGCGGTCGCCGACGTGCGCGGGTTCAAGATCACCGGCTACCTGGCCTACCTCCTCTGGTGCTACGTGCACGTCATGTTCCTGATCGGCTGGGGCAACCGGCTGGGCACGCTCTACAACTGGGTCCGCTCGCTGCGCTACGCGCGCAACCGCGGCCACCGGCTGATCAGCATGACGGGCGCGCAGGCGGTCGCGAAGCACCACGAAGCCGCGTGACCCGGGCGGCCCGGTCGCAGATCGCCGGGTCGCCACCTACCGTTCGCTCGTGACCCCGTCCATGCAGGTCCTGATGCGCGAGGCCGAGCGCGTGTGGGACGACTTCTGGTCGGCCGTGTACGAGCGGGGCGACGCCGCGGCCGCGGCGGCCCTGCTCGCCCCGGAGGCCGTGCTCGTGGACATGCCCGCGATGACCGGCGGCAACGACCGGGCGGAGATCGAGCGGCACCTCGCGGCCACCGTCACGCCGCACCTGCCGGCCGATCTCGCGCGCCGGCGGATCTCCCGCACGGTCGACACCCGCGGGCTCGTCGACGAGCTGCGGTGGACCTTCACGCACGACCGCGAGCTGCCCTGGTTGCTCCCCGGGGTGCCCCCGACCGGCCGCCCGTTGCGGGTTCTGGCGGTGTCCGTGGTGGCCGTCCGGCAGGGCCGGATCGCCTCCGTCCGGACGCTCTGGGACGACGTCCGGCTGCGCCGCCAGCTCGCCGCGGGCTGACCGTCCGACGCCCGGAACCGGCCGTTCGCGGTTCCGCAACACCGTTATAGACCCTTTCGAGCCTCTGAACTGGGGGTTCCCCGCGTGCCGCCCTCGGCGTTCTGCCACGCTATGGGCCACGCTGTACCAGGAACGACCACCGACGCACCCCCGAGCGGGTGGTCGATGGGAGAGGAGAGGAGCACTCACCATGGCACTGCCCGCACTGACCCCCGAACAGCGCCAGGAGGCGCTCAAGAAGGCCGCGGCGGCCCGTACGGCGCGCAAGGAGCTCCGCGACAAGATCGCGAAGGGCGAGGAGACCATCCCCGCCGTCCTCGACCGGGCCAAGTCCGACCAGATCGTCGGCAAGACCAAGGTCGCGGACCTGCTCAAGAGCCTTCCCGGCTACGGCCCCGCCAAGGTCTCGGCGCTGCTGGAGCGCACCGGCATCGACGCGTCCCGCCGCGCCGCCGGCCTCGGCGAGCGCCAGCGCCAGGCGCTGCTCGACGCGCTCAAGTGAGCCGCCGGGCGTCCTGACGCCCGCGACTCCCCGCACCCGGTCCGGCCTCCCGCCGGGCCGGGTGCGGCGTTCTCTAGGGTGCGGGGCGTGGAACTGATGGTCGACGTCGCCCCGGGCGTGCAGGTGTGGGCCGAGGAGATCCCCGGCCCGACGCCGGAGGCGGAACCGCTGCTGCTGGTGATGGGGGCGAACGCGTCCGGGCTGGGCTGGCCGGACGCGCTGCTGGACCGGCTCGCCGAGCGGCACCGCGTGATCCGCTACGACCACCGCGACACCGGCCGCTCCACGCACGCCTTCGACGAGGCCCCCTACGCGATCCGCGACCTCGCCGCCGACGCCCTCGCCGTGCTCGACGCGTTCGGGGTCGAGCGGGCGCACGTCGTCGGGATGTCGATGGGCGGCACGCTCGTGCAGCTGCTGCTGCTCGACCACCCCGACCGGCTGCTCACCGCGACGGTCCTCTGCACCGCCGCCCTCGGCGCGTACGGCGATCCCGAGCTGCCCGGCCCGGACCCGGCCCTGCTGCGGTTGTGGGGCGAGTTCACGGACGACCGGGACCTCGAGGGCGAGCTGGCGTGGCGGGTCGAGCACTGGCGGCTGCTCAACGGCACCGGCACCCCGTTCGACGCCGAGGGCTTCCGCGCGCTGGAGGAGCGGGTCGTCGCCCACTCCGGGCGGGTGGACAACCCGGCCGCGCACGCCGTCGCCGACACGGACGGGCTGGACCGCGGCGCGGAGCTGGCCGGGGTGACCGTGCCGACGCTCGTGATCGAGGCCCCCGAGGACCCGGTGAACCCGCCGCCGCACGCCGGCCACCTCGCCCGCGCGCTCGGCGCCGGCCGGCTCGTCCGTGTCCAGGGCATGGGACACGCGCTCAACCCGACGGTGGTCGAGCCCGTCGCCGCGGCGATCCTCTCCCAGACCCGCGAGTACGCGCCCCTGTAGCTCAGCGCCCCGGGCGCGCCCAGCTGTACCGCCGCTCCGGCCGCCCGGTGCCGCCGTACCGCAGCCGCACGGTCACGGCGCCGGTGTCGACGAAGTGCTCCAGGTAGCGCCGCGCGCTCACCCGGGACAGCTCGGTCCGCTCCGCGCACTCACTGGCCGACAGGTCGCCGTCGGCCGCGCGCAGCACCCGCTCCACCAGCTCCGCCGTCGGCGCGGTCAGCCCCTTCGGCAGCCGCGCCGCGGCACCGGTCCCGCCGCCCGGTCGGTCGTCGCCGAAGAGCCGGTCGATGTCGGCCTGGCCGGCCCGGTCCAGGCTCGCCAGCCGCCCGCGGATCCGCACCGCCCGCTCCACCTGCTCCTGCAGGGCCCGCGAGTCGAACGGCTTGACCAGGTAGTGCAGCGCGCCGCCGTGCAGGGCGGCGGCGACGGTGGCGCTGTCGTCGGCCGCCGTGATCACCAGGACGGACGGGTCGTCCGGCGCGCCGGTGCGGAGCTCGCCCAGCACGTCGATGCCGGACATGTCCGGCAGGTAGACGTCGAGCAGCACGAGATCGGGCCGCAGCCGCGCGGCCAGGTCCAGCGCCTCGGCGCCGCGGTGGGCCACGCCCACCACCTCGCAGCCGGGGATCCGCGCGACGTAGCCGCTGTGCACCTTGGCCACCATGAAGTCGTCGTCGACGACCAGGACCCTCACGCGCCCACCTCCGCCCGCTCCGGCTGCAGCGGCAGGACGGCGGTGAAGGTGGCGCCCCTGCCGTCCGGGCCCGCCCCGCCGCTCTCCACCGCCACGCGGCCCCCGCGGCGCAGGCACACCTCGCGCACGATCGCGAGCCCCAGCCCGCGCCCGCCGGCCGGACCGGCCTCCGCGGCCTCCGCGGCCTCCGCCGCCTTGGTCGTGAACCCGTGCCGGAACACCTCCTCGGCCAGCTCCGACGCCACCCCGGGGCCGGAGTCCCGGACCCGCACGTGCACCGCGCCCTCCCGCTCGGTCAACCCGATCTCGACCCGGCCGCCCGCCGGGCCGACGGCGTCGAGCGCGTTGTCGACCAGGTTCCCCAGCACGGTGACCAGGTCCGCGCCGAGGCCCGGGTCCGGCTCGGCCGGGTGCAGGTCCGTGTCCTCGGCCAGCCGCAGCCGCACGCCCCGCTCGGTCGCCAGGCTCGCCTTCGCGACCAGCAGCGCCGCCGCGGCCGGCTCCCCCACCCGCGACACGACCTCGCGCCGCCAGCCCTCCGCCGCCGCGACGATCCCGCTGACGAACCGGCGCACCTCGTCGTGCTCGCCGAGCTCCGTCAGCCCGGCGATCGTGTGCAGCCGGTTGGTGAACTCGTGCGCCTGCGCGCGCAGGGTGTCGGTGAGCGTGCGGGAGGCGTCGAGACGGTCCTGCAGCGCGGTCAGCTCCGTCCGGTCCCGCAGCGTGACGACGGCGCCGACCCCGCGCCCGTCGACGTGCACCGGCATCCGGTTCAGCACCAGGACCCGCCCGCCGTGCAGCACCAGCTGGTCCTCCCCCGCCGCGCGCCCGGTGAGGACGTCGCCGAGGCGGGGATCGAGGCCCAGCCCGTCGACCTCGTCGCCGACCTGGGCCGCCGGCAGGCCGAGGAGCTCCCGCGCGGCCGGGTTGAGCAGCGTCACCCGGCCCTCGGGGTCCAGCCCGACCACGCCCTCCTTCACGCCGAGCAGCATGGCCTCGCGCCGCTGCACCAGCTCGACGATCTCGGCGGGCTCCAGCCCCAGGGTCTGCCGGCGCACCCGGCGGGCCAGCAGCAGCGACCCGGCGACGCCCAGCGCCAGCGCCAGCCCGAGCAGCGCCGCGACCTCCCCGCGGGCCGGGGCCAGCGCCTCGACCAGGGTCGGCGCGCGGATGCCGGCGGACACCACGCCCACCACCTGCCCGCCGTCGCCGATCACCGGGACCTCGGCGACGACGGTCCGGTCCGCGGCGCCGGTCCAGGCCCGGCCCGCGAACGCCGTCGACTCGCCCACGTCGACGGGAGTTCCCAGCTCCGCGGGGTCCGGCGAGCTGCGGACGACCCGGTTCGCGTCGACCACCACGATCCGGTCGGCGCCGGAGAGGTTCTCGGCACTGCGCGCGAAGCTGGCCAGGAGGTCGACGTTCCGGTTCACCAGGCCTGCGCGGATCCCGGGCGTGGCCGCGACGTCCTCGGCGACCGACAGCATCCGCCGCCCCTGCGTCTCGCGGAACGCGGCGTCGGACTGCACGGCGGCGAGCGCGGCGACCGCCGCGAGCAGGATGACCACCACCAGCAGCTGCCAGACCAGGAACTGGCGGGCCAGCGGGCGTCGGCGCACGGGGCAAGCGTAGGCGGGCCGCGTCCGTGTACAGAACGACCACAACCACCGTTGCGGACACAAGCGCGACAGCGGGAACCCGGGCCCGCACGATGAGCGCCACAGTCCACTCGACGGGGAGGGATCGACAGCGATGTCCGTCCGGGAGAAACCGACACGCGGCCTGTCCGCCGCGCTGGCGGTACTGGTGGCCGCCGCCGCGGTGCTGCTGGTGCCGCCCGCCGTGGGCGCCCTGACCGGCGGGGGTGACGGCACCCAGCTGCGCGGCCTGCGCGTGCTCGTCCCGAACTCCCCCGGCGGCGGCTACGACGTCACGGCCCGCACCGCGGCCAAGGCCATGGAGGACGCCGGGCTCACCGGCCCGGTCGAGGTGTTCAACCTCCCGGGCGCGGGCGGCACGGTCGGGCTCGGGCGCACCGTCAACGAGAGCGGCAACGACAAGCTCGTCATGTCGATGGGCCTCGGTGTGGTCGGCAGCGTCTACACCAACGACTCGCCCTCCACCCTCGCCGACACCACGCCGATCGGGCGGCTCACGCAGGAGACCGAGATCGTCGTCGTCGCCAAGGACTCGCCGTACACGTCGCTCGGCCAGCTGGTCGACGCGTGGAAGGCGGACCCGGGCGGGGTCCCGGTCGGCGGCGGCTCCTCGCCGGGCGGGCCGGACCACCTGGCCCCGATGCTGATGGCGAAGGCGGCCGGGCTGCCCCCGAAGGACGTCAACTACGTCTCCTACGACGGCGGCGGCGAGCTCCTCGCCGCGGTCCTCGGCGGCAAGGTCGCGTTCGGCGTCTCCGGGCTCGGCGAGTACGCCGACCAGATCGACGCCGGTGAGCTGCGCGTGCTGGCCGTGACGGCGGGCGACCCGGTCCCCGGTGTCGACGCACCGACCCTGAAGCAGGCCGGGCTGGACGTCGAGTTCACGAACTGGCGCGGGGTCGTCGCCCCGCCGGGGCTTTCCGCCGAGGGGCGGGCCGACCTCGAGGCCGCGTTCGACGAGCTGCGGCGCAGCCCGGAGTGGGCGGAGGCGCTGGAGCGTAACGGCTGGACGGACGCCTACCAGCCCGGGCCCGAGTTCGGGGCCTTCCTGGAGAGCGAGAACGAGCGCGTGGCCGGGGTGCTGCGGGAACTGGGGCTGACGTCATGACCGCCGTCGAGGAGAAGACCGCGGCCCCGCCGCGGGAGGAGCGGGGCTGGCTGAAGGAGCACTCCGAGCTCGGGGTGTCGCTGCTGCTGTTCGTCGTCGGCGTGCTCGTCGTGGTGGACACGCTGCTGGAGAGCGGCGCGGGCAGCGACTCCGACCCACTCGGCCCGCGGACCGTCGCGCTGGTCCTCGGCGGGGCGTTGCTCCTGCTGTCGGTGCTGCTGACCGTCGACGTCCTGCGCGGCGGGCACGGCGAGGCCGAGGCCGGCGAGGACATCGACCTGTCGACGCCACCGGACCTGCGCACCGTCGGGATGCTCGCCGGGGTCCTGATCGCGACCGCGGCCCTGATCCCGCTGCTCGGCTGGCCGATCGCCGGCGTCGTCCTCTTCTGGGGGGCCACGTACTCCCTGGGCTCGCGCACCTACCTGCGCGATCTCCTCATCGCCGCCGGTGTGTCGGTGGCGACGTGGGTGATCTTCGACGGCCTCCTGGGCGTCGACCTGCCCGGCGGCCCGCTGATGGGGGTGTTCGGCGCATGATCGAGTCGCTGACCAACCTGATGGGCGGCTTCGGCGCCGCCCTCACCCCGACCAACCTCCTGTTCGCGGCGATCGGGGTGCTGCTGGGCACAGCGATCGGCGTGCTGCCGGGCATCGGCCCGGCCATGGCGGTGGCGCTGCTGCTGCCGGTGACCTACGCGTTCGACCCGACCGGCGCCTTCATCATGTTCGCCGGCATCTACTTCGGCGCGATGTTCGGCGGCTCCACCACCTCGATCCTGCTCAACACCCCGGGCGAGAGCGCGTCGGTGATGGCCGCGCTCGAGGGCAACCCGATGGCCAAGTCCGGGCGGGGCGCGCAGGCGCTCGCCACGGCCGCGATCGGGCACTTCGTCGGCGGCCTGCTCGGCGTGATCGGGCTGGTGCTGCTGGCGCCGCTCGTCGCCTCGGTCGCCGTCGACATCGGCGCGCCGGACTACTTCGCGGTGATGGTGCTCGCGTTCGTCGCCGTGACGTCCGTACTGGGCAGCTCGCGGATCCGCGGGTTCGCCGCGCTGGCCATCGGCCTCACGATCGGCCTGGTCGGGCTCGACCCGCTCACCGGGCAGCCCCGGCTCACGTTCGGCGTGCCGCAGCTGGCCGACGGCATCGACGTCGTCATCGTCGCGGTCGGGCTGTTCGCCGTCGGCGAGGCCCTGTGGGTGGCCGCGCACCTGCGCCGCGGGCAGCAGGAGGTCATCCCGGTGGGGCGGCCGTGGCTGTCCCGCGGCGACGTCAAGCGCGCGTGGAAGCCGTGGCTGCGCGGCCCGTTCATCGGGTTCCCGTTCGGCTCCATCCCGGCAGGCGGCGCGGAGATCCCGACCTTCCTGTCGTACGTCACGGAGCGGCGGCTGTCGAAGCACCGCGACGAGTTCGGGTCCGGCGCCATCGAGGGTGTGGCCGGTCCGGAGTCGGCGGCCAGCGCGTCGTCGGCGGGGACGCTGTCCACGATGCTCACGCTCGGCCTGCCGACGACGGCGATCGCCGCCGTCATGCTCGCCGCGTTCCAGCAGTTCGGGATCCAGCCGGGCCCGCTGCTGTTCCAGACCGAGCCCGATCTGGTGTGGACCCTCATCGCCAGCCTGTTCGTCGGCCTGCTCCTGCTGCTGGTGCTGAACCTGCCGCTCGCGCCGGCCTGGGCGAAGCTGCTGCGGATCCCGCGGCCGTACCTCTACGCGGGCATCCTGTTCTTCGCCTGCATCGGGGCGTACGCGGTCTCCGGGCAGGCCGTGGACCTGCTGGTGCTGCTGGGCATCGGCGCGGTCGGGTTCGTGATGCGGCGCTACGGCCTGCCGGTGCTGCCGGCGATCATCGGCGTGATCCTCGGGCCGGACGCGGAGCTGCAGCTGCGCCGCGCCCTGCAGATCGCCGACGGCGACGTCACGACCCTGGTCTCGACGCCGCTCGCGATCACCGTGTACGCCGTGATCGCGCTGCTCCTGCTGTTCCCGCTGGTGCGCAAGGTCCTTCCGGCCCGGACCGCCCCGCCTGCCGACCCGGACCGGGAGCGCACCCCCGTCTGACCCTGGTCCGTCCGGGCGGTTCCCCGCCGCGCCCGTTCACGCCCGCCCCCGCGATCGCCAGGATTGATCGCCCTGCCCTACGGCGGCGGGCGCAAGCCGCGGACGCTGGTGCCGGGGCGTGCCGACGCCTTCTCCGAGGCCGAGCTGGCGCTGGCCGGGCGCGTGACCCGGCTGGTCGACGGGCTGGAACGGCAGACCCGCGCGTACTCCGCCGCGCTGGCCGGCGTGGGGCCCGACGGCATCGACGCCGTGCGCGCGATCGAGCTCACCCCGCGCGAGCTGGCCGTGCTGGGGCTGCTCGCCGAGGGCGTGACGACGCGGCTCATCGCGCGCCGGCTCGGGGTCGGCGAACGGACGGTCCACAAGCACCTCGAGCGCTGCTACCTCAAGCTCGGCGCGTCGGACCGGATCACCGCGGTGCTCCGGGCGCAGCGCGCGGGACTCGTTCTCGCAGCTCACCCGAGGTCGTGAGTGCCGACTGCCCCGCTAGGGGGCGGCGGGACACACGGGGGACGCGGGGAGCGTATCCCCCCCCCCGCCCGCCCCCCGCACCCCCCCCGGGACCCCCCACCCCCCCCCACCACATGGGACCCGACCCCCCCCCCCCCGCCCGCCCCCCCCCCCCACTCACGGGTCACGCGGGCAGCTTCTCCCCCGCCTCGACGGCCACCGTCAGGGTGTTGCCCTCCGGCGGCAGCGGGCAGGTCGCGAACGCGGTGAAGGCGCAGGGCAGGTTGACGACGCGGTTGAGGTCGACCCGCAGCGTCCCGTCCGGGCCCGGCTCGTCGACCCGCAGGATGCGGCCGCCCCCGTAGGTGGTGTCGCCCGAGGTGGCGTCGCGGAAGTGCAGGGACAGGCCGGCGTCCTTGCCCGCCAGCGCGACCAGCTCCTGCGGGGTGCCGTCGAGCGTGAACCGGACGGTGCCCACGGCGGTCGGGAAGTGGTTCAGCCCCTCGACCACCGCGCCGACCGTGATCCGGCGCGGCTCGGCGTAGGGCTCGAAGCGGGCGTCGACCACCCAGCGCTCGTCGACGGGGAAGGCCGGGACGCCGGAGAAGCCGGTGCGGGTGGGGGCCTGCGGGTCGCGCACCCGCAGGGCATAGGTGTCGGTGCGCCGGGCCACCTCGATCTTCCGCTCGCCCGCGGTCACCAGGGCGCCGGGCAGGCCGTCCCGCGGCTCGAGCCGGACGGTGCCGTCGACCGGCGCGCCCCGCGCCACGAGCCCGTCGGCGGCCGTGGCGGTCAGCTCCACGCCGCCGTCGCCGGTCGCGCGCCAGGTGCCGGGGACGCCGTCGAACGTCGTGGGCGTCTCGGTGATCCACTCCAGCGCGGTGAGGCTGAGCCAGCCGTGCGGCGCGCGGAGCTCCTCCTCCCGCGCGGCGTGCCAGGTGTCCCAGTCCTGCTGCAGGGTGCTCTCCGTCGTCGTCACCTCCGGTCGAACGCCCCACCGCCCGACCGCATTTCGTCGCCGCGACGATTCCCGCTGGGTGGATCTCCCGCTCCGCCGATCGGCCCGATTGTCCGGACCGGTTCGCGATGTGGGAGGCCGTTTGACCCGGCCGGGCCGCGTCTGGTGGGCTCGGCCCGTGGCCACGATCCTGCTGACGCGCCGGCGTCACGTCGACCACAAGCGCGTGCACTCCTGCGCCTGTCGCTGACCCGCCTCCCCGCGCGTCCGACATCCCCTTTCTCCCTGCAGGAGCACAGCTGTGTCTTCTTCCCCCGACTCCCCCGCCGAGCCGCTGAAGTTCGCCTACTGGGTGCCCAACGTCAGCGGCGGCCTCGTCACCAGCACGATCGAGCAGCGCACCGACTGGGGCTACGAGTACAACAGGACGCTCGCGCGGACCGCGGAGGACAACGGCTTCGAGTACGCCCTGTCCCAGGTCCGGTACATGGCGTCGTACGGCGCCGACCACCAGCACGAGTCCACGAGCTTCTCGCTCGCCCTGCTGCTCGCCACCGAGCGGCTCAAGGTCATCGCCGCCGTGCACCCGGGGCTCTGGCACCCGGGCGTGCTGGCCAAGTGGGTCGCCACGGCCGACCACCTCTCCGGCGGCCGCGTCGCGGTCAACGTCGTGAGCGGCTGGTTCAAGGACGAGTTCACCTCGCTCGGCGAGCCGTGGCTGGAGCACGACGAGCGCTACCGCCGGTCCGAGGAGTTCATCCGCGCGCTGCGCGAGATCTGGACCAGCGACCACGCCGAGCTGCGCGGCGACTTCTACCGGATCCACGACTTCGACCTGAAGCCCAAGCCGGTCGAGGTGCCGGGCCGGGCGCACCCGGAGATCTTCCAGGGCGGCAACTCCACCGCCGCCCGCCGCAACGGCGGCCGCGTCTCGGACTGGTACTTCTCCAACGGCAAGGACTACGACGGGTTCACCGAGCAGGTGCACGAGGTGCGCGGGCACGCCCGCGACGCCGGCCGGCCGGAGACCGGCCCGGGCGCGGTCCGGTTCGGGCTCAACGGCTTCCTCATCGCCCGCGACACCGAGCGCGAGGCGCGCGAGCAGCTGCGCGAGATCGTCGCGAAGGCCAACGTCGAGGCCGTCGAGGGTTTCCGGTCCTCGGTGCAGCAGGCCGGCGCCTCCACCGGTGACAAGCGCGGCATGTGGGCGGACTCGACCTTCGAGGACCTCGTCCAGTACAACGACGGCTTCCGCACCCAGCTCATCGGCACGCCGGAGCAGATCGCCGACCGCGCGATCGAGTACAAGCGGCGCGGCGCGAACCTGCTGCTCCTGGGCTTCCTGCACTTCCAGGAGGAGATCGAGTACTTCGGGCGGCACGTGCTCCCGATCGTGCGGGAGAAGGAGGCGGAGCTCGCCGCCCGCGAGCCCGCCCTCGTCGCGGGCTCCTGATCCCGTGCCGCGCCGTCACCGGCGCGGGGCGGTCCGGGCGGAGGCGGGGCCGGCGCACAGCTGGCTGACCCGCCGCCGCCACATCGACCTCGCCCGCGTCGTCACCCAGTCCTGTCCGGGTCACCCCGATCGCACGAGGGAACCATAACGCGATCTCCAGCCCGATTCTTATGCATGAGGGAACCATAATGCGATTTCGGGGCACGAATTCGCGCGTTCTGGATCCATGACGCGATCCTCCGCTGATCCTCCCGCGTGCCGGCGGCCCGCGTTCCGGTGCCCGCCCGCTGCGGTCGTCGGTGCACCGTCCCGGCCGCCGCATGCCCCGCACCCGCGGGTCGCCGCTGCACGCACCCCGACCCCTACCGACAGGACCTGACATGACCACGCTCGAGAACCGTCCCGACACCCGGTTCACCACGACCCCCGGCACGCCCGACGAGTGGCTCGCCCGCGCCCGCGAGGTGCGCACGATCCTCGCCGAGGGCGCCGCCGCCCGCGACCGTGCCGGCGAGACCCCGTACGCCGAGGTCCAGCTGCTCAAGGACGCCGGCCTCGTCACCCTGCTCGGCCCGGTCGAGCACGGGGGCGGCGGCCAGGAGTGGCCGCTCGCCTACCGGGTGATCCGCGAGGTCGCCGCCGGCGACGGCTCGATCGGCCAGCTGCTCGGCTACCACCTGCTGTGGTTCTGGGCCGCCCGGCTCGTCGGCACCCGCGAGCAGATCGAGGCCGTCGAGGCCGAGGCCACCCGCCACCGCTGGTTCTTCGGCGGCGCGGTGAACCCGCGCGACGAGGACGTCGTGATCCGCGACGCCGGCGACCACATCGTCTACAACGGCCGCAAGTCCTTCTCCACGGGCAGCAGGGTCTCCGACGTCACGGTGCTGGAGGGCGTGCTCGACGGCACCGACACCCACATCTTCGCGATCGTGCCGAGCCAGCAGCCCGGCATCACCTTCCACGACGACTGGGACAACATCGGCCAGCGGCTCACGGAGAGCGGCAGCGTCACGATCTCCGAGGTCCAGGTGCCCTGGGAGCAGGCCGCGGGCTTCCGCGACAAGGCCTTCGAACCGCGGGTCTACAACACGCTCAACGTCCCGACGATCCAGCTGGTGTTCGTGAGCTTCTACCTGGGCATCGCGCGCGGCGCCCTGGAGGAGGCCGCGGAGTACACCCGCACCCGGACCCGGCCGTGGCTGCACGGCGGGCAGGAGCGGGCCGTCGACGAGCCGTACCAGCTCGACCTGTACGGCGACCTGGCGTCGAAGCTCTGGGCCGTCGAGGCGCTGGCCGACCGGGTCGCGGAGGAGGGCCTCGCCATCCACCGCAACGCCTGGGAGGTCACGCCGCAGGAGCGCGGCGAGCACGAGGTCCGGGTGGCGGCCGTCAAGGCGCGGGCCACGGACGTCGCGCTCGAGGTGACCAGCCGGGTGTTCGAGGGCCTGGGCGCCCGGGCCACCGCGTCCGAACTCGGCTTCGACCGGTTCTGGCGCAACGTCCGCACCCACACCCTGCACGACCCCGTCGCCTACAAGCGGCGCGAGGTGGGCGCGTTCCTGCTGCG
Organism: Pseudonocardia sp. NPDC049154; assembly: GCF_040648315.1. Taxonomy (NCBI): domain Bacteria; kingdom Bacillati; phylum Actinomycetota; class Actinomycetes; order Pseudonocardiales; family Pseudonocardiaceae; genus Pseudonocardia; species Pseudonocardia sp. NPDC049154. Next base: position 4,618 of record NZ_JBEZDN010000136.1, on the reverse strand, counting down.
CGACGAGCTGCCCGAACCGACCTGGTACAGCTGACCCCGGATGAGCGAACGGCGCTCTCGTTCACATGTAGTGAGCGAGAGCGCCGTTCACCTCACGATGCAGCCGGCTCAGCCGACGCGTTCGCGGTCGTTCTCGGGCAGGCCGGCGCGGCGTTCGGGGTGCGGGGCGCGCAGCCGCGGGAGGAACCGGCCGGTGCGGGCGAGGTAGTTCGCGTACTCCTCGCCCAAGGCCTGGGTGAGGCCCGGCTCGCGGACCGCGCGGGCCTGGATCTGCACGGCCACCACGATCAGCAGGGTGGCCAGCACGCCGAGCATGGTGGGCGCCATGACCAGCCCGCCGGCGGTGGCGACCACCATGCCGGTGAACGCGGGGTTGCGGACGCGCGCGTAGAAGCCGCTGCTGGTCAGGGCCAGGTTCTGGCCGCGGCGGCGGGCGGTGCCCATCTGGACCAGCGACGCCAGCACCACGGCCACGCCGAGGAGCAGCAGCCCGACCCCGACCACCACCCAGCCCGGCGAGCTGAACACGGCGATCGGCTCGATGACGTCGAACGCGACGAGCAGCGGGGCGACCAGGCCGAGCAGCAGCGCGACCGCGAACAGCGCCTGCGACCACCAGGCGGGCGATCCGGGCCCCGTCCGCATCGGCGAGCGGCGGGCTCCGGCACGGGCCCAACGGCGCCCGACGCCGACCAGCACGCAGGCGACGACCCCGAGGCCGACGGCGAGCCAGGCGGCGAGGTTGTGGTCGAGCGTCGCGGAGACGACCTCCCAGGCTCCGCGCCCGGTGAGCTGGCCGATCGCGTCGACCAGCAGCACCACCCCGAACACGACGAACCCGGCCGCGGCGCCGTAGCGGATCGTCCGCTCGGGCAGGCGCTTGCCGAGCTGCCGGCCGACGACGATCGCCAGCGCGTCGGCCGCGACCATGCCGAGCGTCGACCCCAGCCACACGCCGAACCAGCCGTGCTGGGTGGCCAGCGTGATCGTGGCCAGCATCGTCTTGTCGCCCAGCTCGGCCAGGAAGAACGCCACCGACGCCGCGACCACCGCGGACCGCGCCGTGCGGTTGACCTTCTCCTGCTCGTCCTCGGAGAGCGAGTCGCCCTTGAGCGTCCAGGCGCCGAACCCGAGGAACGCGACCGCCGCGGCCAGCGCGATCCAGCCGGTCGGGATGGTGGCGCCGAGGCCGTGGCCGACGGCGACGGACACGAGATGGACGACCGACGTGGCGATCGTGATGCCGAGCAGGACGGGCCAGGTCTTGTAACGGGTCGCGAACGTCAGCGCCATGAGCTGCGACTTGTCGCCGAGCTCGGCCACGAAGATCACGCCGAAACTGATCAGGAACGCCGCGAGCACGTCCTGCATGACCACACAACCCCTCGATCTCGGGCCGGATCGAGGGAACGGGGCCTCTTCGATCCGACGTGAACCGGATCGAAGGTCTCGCTCGCCTGGTGGTGGTCAGGCCCCGCAGCCGGGCGATGTGGATCGCCAGTATGTCGACCGCGGCGTTGAGAGCTACTCCCCTTCGCTGCGGCCGAACCTACCTCATCGATCCAGTCCGCTCGACACCCGGTTGCGGGCCCGTGAGGTAGTTCACTCGGGTTCTCGACGGGCGCACAGTGTCGTACGTTCGTTCAGATAGTTCTCGAGTGGACGCGGAGGAACCATGCCCGAGGCCGTCATCGTCGACGCGGTGCGCACCCCGATCGGGAAGCGCAACGGCTCGCTCGCCGACGTCCATCCCGCCGACCTGTCGGGGTACGTCCTGCGGGCGCTGCAGCAGCGCACCGGCATCGACCCCGAGTTGATCGACGACGTCGTCTGGGGCTGCGTGAACCAGGTCGGCGACCAGGCGGCGCAGATCGGCCGGTACGCCGTGCTCGCCGCCGGCTGGCCGGAGACCGTCCCCGGCGTCACGATCAACCGGGCCTGCGGGTCCAGCCAGTCCTCCTTCGACTTCGCCGCGGGCATGGTCATCGCCGGCCAGTACGACGTCGTCGTGGCCGGTGGCGTCGAGACCATGACCCGGGTGCCCCTCGGCGCGGGGCGCGACCTCGGCCGCCCGTTCGGTCCGCTGGTGCGCGAGCGCTACGCGGCCGACCTGACCAGCGGCGAGTTCCCGAACGAGGACTTCAACCAGGGCATCGGCGCCGAGCGGATCGCGAAGAAGTGGGGCTTCTCCCGGCAGCGCCTCGACGAGTACTCGTCGCGCAGCCACGAGCTCGCCGCCGCCGCGATCGACGCGGGCGCCTTCGACGGCCAGCTCGTGAGGGTCCCCGGCAAGGACGGGTTCACCGCCGACGAGGGTCTGCGCCGCGGCACCACCGCCGAGAAGCTGGCGAAGCTCAAGCCCTCCTTCCGCGAGGACGGGGTGATCCACGCGGGCAACGCCTCGCAGATCTCCGACGGCGCGTCGGCCACCCTGATCACCACCCCGGAGAAGGCCAAGGAGCTCGGGCTCACCCCGATCGCGCGCTACCACTCCGGCGCGGTCTCCGGCGCCGACCCGCTGATGATGCTGACCGGACCGATCCCGGCGACCCAGAAGGTGCTCAAGAAGAGCGGCCTGTCGATCTCGGACATCGGCGCGTTCGAGGTCAACGAGGCCTTCGCCCCGGTGCCGCTGGCCTGGCAGGCCGAGCTGGGTGCGGACGACAAGGTGCTCAACCCGCTCGGCGGCGCCATCGCCGTCGGCCACCCGCTGGGCGCCTCCGGCACGATCCTCATGACCCGCCTGCTGCACCACATGCGGGACAAGTCGATCCGCTACGGCCTGCAGACCATGTGCGAGGGCGGCGGCACCGCCAACGCCACCATCGTCGAGCTGCTCTGACCGGGTCCCGGTGGGGGTCCCACGGGGCCCCTTACCGGAAACGATGCCGTACTGCACGGCCTTTCCCAGGGCGAGCACAGGCAGATCTCAGCTTCGGGGCGCACAGTCTGTGGCATGACCGACGAGCAGCGGGGTCACTCCCGGCCCGATGGGGACGTTGCGCACAGCACCGACAGCACCGTGAGCACCTCCGCCGGGGACGCCCCGACCCAGCAGACCGACCCGACCCGCTCCTACGGCTCGCCGTACGCCTACGGCCGCGGCTCCGTCTACGGCACGCCCGGCTACGCCCAGACCAGCGGGCACGGCGGCGCCGACCAGGGCACCCGCCCCTACGGCAGCCCCGCCTACGGCCCGTACGCCCAGCAGGGCCCCACCGATCCGCAGGCCGCGTCGGCGGGCGGGCCGAACGACCCGCCCCCCGGCGGGAACACCTCCGTCGTGCACGACGACGGCCACCGCAGGCACTCCCGTCCCTGGGTGGGCATCGTCGCGGCCGCGCTCATCGCCGGCGTCGTCGGCGGCGGCGCCGGCTTCGGCGGCGCCTACGCCCTGCTGGACCGGGGCGGCTCCGCGACCGGGGTCACCCTCTCCGGCCAGCCGGCGTCGAACGCGTCGTCGGTGCAGACGAACGGCACCGTCCAGGCCGCCGCGGCGAAGGCCAGCCCCAGTACGGTCGACATCCGCGTGACCACGGGCCAGGGCACCGCCGAGGGCTCCGGCGTGATCCTCACCTCGGACGGCGACGTCCTCACCAACAACCACGTCGTCTCGGGCTCGACCGGACAGATCCAGGTCACGCTGAACGACGGCTCGCAGCACTCCGCCTCGATCGTCGGCACCTCGCCGAGCTACGACCTCGCCGTCATCAAGCTCGACGGCGTGTCCGGGCTGACCGCGGCCGAGCTCGGCCGCACCACCGACGTCGCAGTCGGCCAGCAGGTCGTCGCGATCGGGTCGCCGCAGGGCCTCGAGGGCACCGTCACGACCGGCATCGTCAGCGCCCTCAACCGCACGGTCCAGGTGCAGGGCGAGGACGGCTCCGGCGTCGTCTACAACGGCCTGCAGACGGACGCCCCGATCAACCAGGGCAACTCCGGCGGCCCGCTGGTGAACCTCGACGGCCAGGTGGTCGGCATCAACTCCGCGATCGCGACCGCGGGGCAGAGCAGCGGCAGCGTCGGCCTCGGCTTCGCGATCCCGGTCGACCAGGCCCGCCGGGTGGCGCAGGAGATCATCGACTCGGGCAGCGCCACCAAGCCCGTGCTCGGCGTGCAGGGCAGCACCCGCTCGTCGGGCGCGGAGAACGGCGCGACCGTCGCGGCGGTGACGGACGGCGGCCCGGCGGCGGCGGCCGGGCTCAAGGCCGGTGACGTCGTCACCAAGGTCGGCGACTCGACGGTCAGCGACTTCTCCGACCTCGTCGCCCGGATCGGCTCCTACGCCCCGGGCGACAAGGTCACGCTCACGGTCGGCACCGGGTCCGCGGCCCGCACGGTCGACGTGACACTCGGCAGCACCAAGGACACCGGCGCCACCACCAGCAGCGGCGGCACCAGCCAGGGCGGCGGCAGCAGCAACCCGTTCGGGCAGCTCAACCCGTTCGGGGGCAGCTCGCCGTTCGGCGGCGACAGCGGCGGCGGCAGCGGGAACGGCGGCGGCTGAGCACCCGGATCACGAGACCCCGGCCGCACGGGCGGCCGGACCGGCGCGGGGGGGGGGGGGGGGGGGCGGCCCCCCCCCGCCCCCCCCCGCCCCGGCCCACCCACGCCCCCC
>NZ_JBEZDN010000135.1:0-21028 GCF_040648315.1 Pseudonocardia sp. NPDC049154 | reverse complement strand
AGCAGTACGTCAAGAACTACACGCTCTACGTCGAGGCGCAGACCGAGGCGGAGCGGCTCAAGGCCACCGAGCAGACGCCGGCGCGCAAGCTCAAGACCATCGACGCCACCTCGCGGTGCAGCCGCTCGCTCTGCTCGGTCAGGTTCCGCGCCGCCGTCCGGGCGTCCTGCAGGGTGTAGGAGTCCGCGGCGGCCGCCGTGGACAGCCACAGCGTGAGCACCAGCCCGGTCGCGAGCAGCGCCATGATCAGCAGGACGAACTGCGCGCGGCCGCCGGTGGCGGTCTTCTGCCCGGCGCGCCGGGGGGTCCCGACGAGCCGGCGGGTGCGTTGGTCACGGCGCGCGTACGCGGCCTCGGCGGCCCCGGACCCGCGCCGCTGCGCGGGGACGGTGACGCTCCCCCGCTGGGCGGGGATCCGGCGGCTCGGCGCCTCGGTGCCCGTCCAGCTCACCGACACCGAGGGGCGACGGGTGCGGGTCCGGTCCGCGACCGGGGCACTCACGCCGCACCACCGGTGACGTCCGCCGGGTTGCTGCCGTCGTGTCGGATCATGCTGCGACCTCCCGGATGCGCTCGGCGGCCCGGCACCGCACGGAGGCGGCGCGCGGGTTCTGTTCGATCTCGTCGTCCGTGGCGACCTCGGCCCCACGGGTCAGCAGCCGCAGCTCCGGGCCGTGGCCCGGCAGCTCGACCGGCAGGTCCACCGGGGTCCGGGAGGTCGCGCGGGCGGTGAACTCCCGCTTGACCATCCGGTCCTCCAGCGAGTGGTAGGCGAGCACGACGACCCGCCCGCCCACCGCCAGCGAGTCGAGCGCGGCCGGCAGTGCCGTCCGCAGGGCCTCGAGCTCGCGGTTGACCTCGATCCGCAACGCCTGGAACGTGCGCTTGGCGGGATGCCCCCCGGTCCGCCGCGAGGCGGCGGGCACGGCGGCGTAGAGCAGCTCCACCAGGTCGGCGCTGCGGGTGAACGGTTCCTGCTGCCGGCGTCTCGCGACGGCCGAGGCGATGCGGCCGGCGAACCGCTCCTCCCCGTACTCCCGGAGGATCCGGGTCAGCTCGGGCACCGGGTAGGTGTTGAGGACCTCGGCCGCGGTGGGCCCCGTGGTGGGGTCCATCCGCATGTCGAGGTCGGCGTCGCGGGAGTAGGAGAAGCCGCGCTCGGCGGCGTCGAGCTGCAGCGAGGACACCCCGAGGTCGAACAGGATGCCGTCGACGCGCGGAAGCCCCAGCTCCGCGAGCACCTCGGCGATCCGGTCGTACACGGCGTGCACCAGGTGCGTGCGGCCGGCGTGGGCGGTCAGCCGCCGCCCGGCCAGCTCGAGCGCCTGCGGGTCACGGTCGAGGCCGACCAGGGTCAGCCGCGGGTGCGCCGCCAGCAACGCCGCCGAGTGGCCGCCGAGGCCCAGGGTGGCGTCGACCAGCACCGCCGACCGGTCTCGCAGGGCCGGTTCGAACAGCTCCAGTACGCGCGGCAGCATGACCGGCACGTGGGAGTGCGGACCCGGCTCGTCCTCCGTCGTGGACACCTGGTCACCTCCCGCCGCGCCCCGGCCCCGCGCCCGCACACGGAACCGCCCTGCATGCACAGCGGCCCGGGACCCGCCGGCGTCCCGAGCCGCTGTCGTCCCGCTCCAGCTCCCCAGCCTGGCGGGTGTGTACCGCTCGTGTCACCGTCCCCACCTGGCCGCCGTGCCGGCCGCCCCACCCCGACGGACCTGGCACCGGGGAAGGTGCGCCAGGGCCGTCGGGCCGGGAAGGCCTTCACGGCGTCCGGGTCGGGACGGCGACGGTGTCGCGTGTCGAAGACGGGGACCGCTCGCGGCCCGCGGTGCGGGCTCAGATCAGTCCGGGCAGAACCTCCTCCTGCGCCTTGGCGTAGTCCTCCTCGTGCCGCTCCTGGTACTCCTGCCAGGACTGCGCGTCCCAGATCTCGACGCGCGTGAAGGCGCCGATCACCACGCAGTCCTTGGTCAGTCCCGCGTACCGGCGCAGCTCCGGGGTGATGGCGATCCGGCCCTGGCCGTCGGGGTTCTGCTCGTCGGTGCCCGAGAAGAGGTTCCGCTGGAAGGCGCGGGCCGACTCGCTCGTCAGCGGCGCCGAGGCGACCTTGGTGGCCATCTCCGTGAAGGCCTCGCGGGTGAACACGTAGAGGCAGTGGTCCTGCCCTTTCGTGACCATGCACCCGCCCCGCAGTTCGTCCCGGAACTTCGCCGGCAGCGTGAGCCGCCCCTTGTCGTCCAGCCGTGGTGTGTAGGTGCCGAGGAACACCCACACCACCTCATCTCGGAGCCCCGTCTCGCTCCAACGGCGGCCACATTACCCCACTTCCCCCCACCGTCAACTCGAACAGACCCCTGACGCGGCCTCCGTTCGGTGTTTCAGCAGGTCGGATGACGTGGGGCTCGGTGGGGGGAATCCGGCGGCGGGCACATCCGGGCACCCGCCCCACCTGCACGGCTTCCACAAAACCCCAGGTCACGGCCGTGAGGGTGTAACGGTGGGGCGGGGTGGGGCGAGTGGTGGGGGGCGGTGGGGACCGCCGGTGGGGAGCCGTGGGGGTGCAGGTCGGGGCCCCGGACGGACGCCCCGGCGGGGTGGACGTGACACGTCCGGGGGACGGGCCCCGCACCCGTTTGACAGACTGGGGTGCAGAGTTCCCGTAGTTCCTCTGCGGTTCCCCGTGTCCGACCCGTCCGCGGACGCCCACGAACAGGAGCAGGCTTGACCACCAGCAGCCGTCAGGGCCCGCCGGTGACCGGCGAGAACGCGCCCGAGCCCCCGCCGCTGGCCGCCGTCGCCGACCTCACCGGCCGCATCGCGCAGAACGTGCAGCGGATCATCGTGGGCAAGCCCGAGGTCGTCCGGCTGGCGCTGGTCACCCTCCTCGCCGAGGGCCACCTGCTCGTGGAGGACGTCCCCGGGGTCGGCAAGACGTCGCTCGCCAAGGCGCTCGCCCGCTCGCTCGACTGCTCGGTCAGCCGCGTGCAGTTCACCCCGGACCTGCTGCCGGGCGACATCACCGGCATGTCCGTCTACAACCGGCAGACCGGGGAGTTCGAGTTCCGGCCCGGCCCGGTGTTCGCCAACGTCGTGATCGCGGACGAGATCAACCGCGCCTCGCCGAAGACCCAGTCGGCGCTGCTGGAGTGCATGGCCGAGCACCAGGTGACCGTGGACGGCGGCACCTACGGGCTGGCCAGCCCCTTCATGGTGGTCGCCACGCAGAACCCGGTGGAGATGGACGGCACCTACCCGCTGCCCGAGGCGCAGCGGGACCGCTTCACCGCGCGGATCAGCGTCGGCTACCCCGACCCTGCCGCCGAGCTCGCGATGATCGACGAGCACTCGGGCGCCGACCCGCTGGACACCTTGCGCCCGGTGGCCGACGCCCGCACCGTCCGCTCGGTGATCGAGGCCGTGCGCCGGATCCGGGTCGGCCAGGAGGTGCGGCAGTACTGCGTCGACCTCGTCGGCGCGACCCGGCGCCAGCCCGAGCTGCGGCTCGGCGCCTCCCCGCGCACCACCCTGCACCTCGTGCGGGCGGCGCGGGCCCAGGCGGCGCTGGCCGGGCGCGGCTACGTCGTCCCGGACGACGTGCAGGCGATCGCCGTCCCCGTCATCGCGCACCGGTTGACCGTCGCCCCCGAGGCCGGCGCGTCGCGGGTCACCGCCGCCGACGTCGTCCGCGGGTTGCTGTCGCGCATCCCGGTGCGGGCACCCTCGCGGGCGTGAGCTCCCGTCCGTCCGTGGGTCGCTCCGGGGCCCGCACCTTCGGGCTGACGGTCCGGGGGCGCAGCCTCCTGGCCGGCGGGGTCGCGACGGCCGTGTGCGCCGTCGTCCTCGACGAGCGCGACCTGCTCCGGATCGGGCTGGTCGTGTGCCTGCTGCCGCTGGTCTCGCTGCTCCTCGCCGTGCGCACCCGCCGCTCGGTGCAGGCCGCGCGCACACTGCTGCCCGCGCGCACCGCCGCGGGCACCCCGGCCGAGGTCGCCCTGGACCTGCGGGGCGGGCCCGTGCTCGGCGCCCTGCGCCTCGCCGACACGGTGCCCGACGCCGCCGGCCCCGTCCCGTCGACGCCACCGCGGTTCACCGTGCACCGGATCGGGAGCCGCGGCGCGCGCGTCACCTATCCCCTGCGGCCCGCCCTGCGCGGGGCCCACGGGGTGGGTCCGCTGACCGCGCGGGCCGTCGGCGCGCTGGGGCTGGCCGAGTTCACCCGCGAGATGCTCGCGCCGGACCGGCTGCTGGTCGTGCCCCGCGTCGTCGGGCTGCACGGGGCGCCGCGCGCGCTGGGCAGTGGCGAGGGCCTCCCCGGGGCTGCGGCCCAGCAGGGCCAGGGCAGCCCGGACGTGATGGTGCGGACCTACCGGCAGGGCGACGAGCTGCGCCGGGTGCACTGGAAGAGCACCGCCCGGCACGACGAGTTGATGGTCCGGCTCGAGGAGCGGCCCTGGCACGCGGGCGTCACCGTGCTGCTCGACCGCCGCGACGGGGCGCACCGCGGCCACGGCGCCGGCGCCAGCCTCGAGTTCGCGGTCACGCTGGCCGCCAGCATCGGCGCACACCTGCTGCGCCGCGGCGAGCCGGTCGAGGTGGTGACCGAGGACGGCACGCCGGTCGCCGCCGCCGAGGGTGGCCTCGAGCCGCTGCTCGACGGGCTGGCCGTGCTCCGCCCCGCCGCCCGGCCCGACCTGTCCGGCGCCTCCACCGCCGCCGGCCGGGACGTCGTCGCCGTGCTGGGGGCGTGCACGCCCGAGCAGACCGGGCAGCTCGCCGGCAGGCACCCCGGCGGCGGGTACGCGGTCCTGCTCGCGGTCGACACCTGGGACACGGCCGGCGAGCCGGCACCCGACCCCGCCGCGGCGGCCGAGGTGCTCCGCCGCGCGGGGTGGCACGTCACCGTCGCGAGCGCCGACCACACGCCCGAGCAGGCCTGGGACGCGCTCGTCGCCGGCAGCCCCGTGATCCCGGCGGGTGCGCGATGAGGACCACCGATCGAGGGGGCCGGCCGTGAGCACACCGACCGCCGTCCGTCCGGCCCCGCCCGCCGCCACTCCCCCGCCCGACCGCCCGCGCATCCGGTGGGTGGCCTCGGTGGCCGCCGGGCTCGCCGTCCTGCTCGCAGGCACCTGCCTGGTCGCCGTGGTGCAGGGCGGGACCTGGTTCGCCGACGGCGCGCTGGTCGTGGCCGTGGTCGTCGGGCTGGGGATCGCGCTTCAGCGGCTGGCCGCGGCGGCCGTCGCCGTCGGCCAGCTGCTCGGCGCGCTCCTCGTGCTCACCGGTCTGTTCGGCGACGACGCCGTGGCCGGCTTCCTGCCCGGCCCCGCGGCGTTCGGCGCCTTCGCCGACCACGTCACGGAGGCCGCCGCCCAGATCGACTCCGGCGTCGCGCCCGTGGTGCCGACAGCCGGAATGCTCTTCCTGATCACGGCCGCGTTCGGCCTGCTCACCGTGATCGTGCACGCCGTCTCGGTGTCCGCCGCGGCGCCCGCGGCGGCCGGAGTGCCGCTGCTGTGCATGGTCGCGGTGCCGGCCGCGCTGTCCGACGCGCTGCTGCCCTGGTGGGCGGTCACCTGCGCGGTCGCCGGGTACGGCCTCCTGCTCGTCGCGCGCGACGGCGCGGGACGGCGCGGGAGCGCCCTCGTGACCGGCGGGATCGCGGTCGTCGCGGTCGCCGGGGTGCTCGGGCTGCTGCTCGGCAGCGCGGCGACCGTCGTCGGCACGGCGGGGCGGTTCGTCAGCGGCGGCGCGGGCGGCGGCAACGGCGGGGCGATCGGGCTCAACCCGTTCACCTCGCTGCGCGGGCAGCTCACCCAGAGCGACCCGGTCGAGCTCTTCCGCACCACGGGGCTGCCGCGGCCGACCTACCTGCGCGCGCTGACCCTCTCCGACTACCGCGCCAACTCCGGCTGGCAGGCCGCGACGCCCCGGCCCGGCGTCCCGCTCGCGGGGCCGCTGACCGAGGACCCGGCGGAGGGCGAGCGAGTCCAGGTCGCGGTGCAGAACGTCGGTTTCCGGGACTACTGGCTCCCGCTCTACGGCCAGCCCGAGTCCGTGACCGGCGTCGACGCCGACCGGTGGGCCTACGACCGCAGCAGCGGCATCGCCTACACCCAGCGTCCGCGCGAGGAGGAGGCCTGGCAGGAGACGGCCGTCCTGCCCGCGCCGTCGGCGGACGAGCTGCGCTCGGCCGCGGGGCCCACGCGCGTGGACCCGGCGTACCGGGACACCGCCGGCGTCGATCCGCGGGTCGCGCAGATCGCCGCCGACGTCACGCAGGACGCCGCCACCCCGTTCGACAAGGCGATCGCGCTGGTCGAGTACTTCACCGGGCCGCAGTCGCAGTTCCGGTACAGCCTGGAGACCGCGCCGGGCAGCGGCGACGACGCCCTGGTCGACTTCCTCACCGTCGGGCGGGCGGGGTACTGCGAGCAGTTCGCCTCGGCGATGGCCGTGATGCTGCGGACGCAGGGCGTCCCGGCGCGGGTCGCCGTCGGGTTCACCGCCGGCACCGAGGGCGACGGCTACCGGAGCGTGAGCACCCGGGACGCGCACGCCTGGGTCGAGGCCTGGTTCCCCGGCTACGGGTGGACGACCTTCGACCCGACCCCGCTCACCGACGGCCGCACCGTCGTCCCGCCGTACGTCCTCGAGGCCGTGGCGGACGCCCCGCCCGGCGCCGAGCAGCCCGCCGCGCCGCAGGAGGAGGTGCCGCAGCCGGAGCCCCAGGCCGAGGCCCCGCAGCCGACGCCGGAACCGGCGCCGGCCGACATCCCGCAGCCCGACCCGACGGCCGCGGACCAGGACGGGGGCGTCCCGGTGATGGTCCCGCTCGTGGCGCTGCTGGTGGTGGCGCTGCTGGCCGGGCCGGCGGTCGCCCGGCGGGTGCTGCGGCGGCGCCGGCTCGCCGCGGCCACGGCGGGCGGCCCGGGCGCCGGGCGCGCGGCGTGGGACGAGGTGCTGGCGACCTCGCGGGACCGCTGCTCTGCGGTGTCCGACGGGGACACGGTCCGCGGGACCGCCCGGGCGGTCGTGGGCGCCCACGAGCTCGACAGCGCCGCGCAGGACGCGCTCCGCGAGATCGTGCGGCTGGTCGAGGCGGAGTGGTACGGCGACGAGCCGCCCGCCGAGGGCGCGCTCACCGGGCCGCTGCAGGCCGTGCTCGCCGCGATCGGCGGCTCCGGCCGGCGGGGCTGGAAGTCGTGGGTGCGGACCCTCGCCCCGCGCTCCCTGCTCACCAGCCTCCGGGCGCCGGCGAAGGACCGCACGCCGGCGGCCTGATCACGGCCCGGGGCTCACAGTGACCCGGCCCCTGGGCTCCCGCACGAACGAGCAGAGCCGCGGCCCGAGGGGCCGCGGCTCTGCTCGTGGTCGGGATCAGTCCTGTTCGAACCGCCGCCGGAAGCGCTCTTCCATGCGCCCGGTGAACCGGTTCTTGTCCGGCTCGGCCTGCTGGTCGTCCGACCCGCCGGCGGACTTGGCGGCCCCGCGGGCGCTGATCGCCAGCATCGTGCCCCCGAGCATGGCCAGGAAGCCGACCACGCTGACGACGGGGACCGCGCCGACGAGGTCGCGGAGCGGGGCGACCGCCACACCGACGACGAGCAGGACCAGGCCCACCGCGAAGAGCGCGATGCCCTGGAGCCGCCGGCGCCGGCTCGGTTTGCGCAGCTTGGAGCCGCGCACGGTCGAGGCGAACTTGGGGTCCTCGGCGTAGAGAGCACGCTCGATCTGTTCGAGCAGGCGCTGCTCGTGCTCGGAGAGGGGCATGACGTCCTCCGGCACAACGGTCACGGGATGTCCTGCCGACCGTGGTGCGCCGGTGGCGGGACGAGCGCCCGGGATGGGCGTCTGACCAAGAGGATACGAGGCAAAGCGCTGGTCCACTACCCGGAGGTCACAACCCGGGCAGACCGATCTTCGAACGGCCGCCCGCACCGGCCGAGAGGTGATCGATGTCACCTTTCCCGTCCAGGTGGGACAGCCGCCCGGACTGCTCGGAGCGCTCAGGGCGCGACGGCGCGCGCCAGGACGTGGAGCCGCGCGGCCACCTCGCGCAGGGCGGGGACGCCGGCGGCGAGGTCCTCGAGCTCCGCGGCACCACGCATGTCCGCGGGACCGCCGTCCCGGACGACGTGCGGCAGCCAGGCCTCGAGCAGCCCGTCGCCCTGCACGAGCTCGACGCGCAGCCGCCGGGTGTCCTCCAGCAGCGCCGTGACCGCGGGGCCGTCGAGCCGGCGGCGGAGGGTGTCGTCCGGCCCGTACCGCCCGTCCGGATCGGTGAGGACGGCGCGCGCCTCGTCCAGCCGACCGGCCAGGACGTGCCAGAGCACGGCGGCGTGCCGGCTGGAGGCCAGCACCGACACCGCTGCCCCCGGCGCCGCCACCGCGGCGAGCGAGGCCGCGGCCCGCGCCGGGTCGTCGACCACCTCGAGCAGCCCGTGCCCGAGCACCAGGTCGGCGCCGCCGGAGTCGATGAGATCGGCCACGACCTCGGGCAGCTGGTCCGCGTCGCCCTGCACCGGTGTGACGAGCGCGTGCACCTCGGCCTCGCGGGCGCGGCGCTCGAGCGCGGCCAGGGCGTTGGGGCTGACGTCGACGACCGTCACCGCGCAGCCCGCCGCGGCCAGGGGCACCGCCCACGAGCCGCTGCCGCCGCCGACGTCGACCACCCGGGGCCGGCCGTCGGGCCGGGCCGACCGCGCCCGCTCGACCTCCGCGTCGAGGACACGGCGGACCGCCCCGCCGCTCACGGTTCCCGGACGCTCGCCTGCCACCGCGTTCACACGGGCAGCGTAGTGCCGCCCGCACGTGCGGTGGCGGCGAGACGGTAGGTTGATCGCCGTGCATGTCGTCGCCACGCTGAGCCTGAAGGGCGGGGTCGGCAAGACCACCGTCGCCCTCGGTCTCGCCGGTGCCGCGCTGCACCACGGCATCCCCACCCTCCTCGTGGACCTGGATCCCCAGGCCAACGCCACCATCGCGCTCGACGTCGAGCCCACCACGGGCACCGTGGCGGACGTGCTGGACGAGCCGAGCCGCTCGGTGCTGCGCCGCGCCATCGCGACGAGCGCCTGGGGCGAGGGGCTGGACGTGCTGGTGGGCTCGGAGCAGAACGAGCGGCACAACCACCCGGACCCGAGCACCAAGCAGCTCGAGCGGCTGGCCCGTGCGCTGTCCCGGCTCGACGACCCCGACCTGGGCTCCAGCCTCGGCCGCACCGACGAGAAGCCCGGCGAGCCGTACCAGATGGTGATCATCGACTGCCCGCCCTCGCTGGGGCAGCTCACCCGCAGCGCGCTCGCGGCCTCGGACCGGGCGATCCTGGTGACCGACCCCACGATGTTCGCGGTGTCCGGGGTGCAGCGGGCCTTCGACGCCGTGCAGGCCGAGCGCGAGCGCGGCAACCCGGCCCTGCAGCCGCTCGGCGTGCTGGTCAACCGGGTGCGCCCGCGCAACGCCGAGCACGACTACCGGATCGCGGAGCTGCGCGAGCTGTTCGGCCCGCTCGTGTTCGGCAGCGTGCTGCCGGACCGCTCCGCGGTGCAGCAGGCCCAGGGCGCCTGCCTGCCGATCCAGTCCTGGGACACGCCCGGCGCCCGCGAGGTGGCGGCGGTGTTCACCGCCCTCCTCGGGCGGCTGCTGCGCTCCCGCTCCCGGGGCTGACTCCCGGGACCGAATCCGGGGGCGCAGGCTCAGCGGTCGACGAGCAGCTCCCGCACGATCCCCACGAACTGCTCGGCCTGCCGCAGCAGGTCGTCCGCCTCCCGGCGGCCGACCAGCCGGGAGATGCCCGCCTCGGCGGCTGCCCGGGTGTCCGAGCAGGACGCGAAGAACGCGGCCCACTCCCCCAGCTCCGGCGCGATGTCGCCGAGCAGCTGCCAGACGCTGCGCGGGCGCCCGCGCCGCTGCTCCGGGACCGCCCGCGCCGCCAGGACCGCGGCGCCGGCCCGCAGCGCGGCGAGGTACGCCGCCGGGTAGCGCAGCAGCGGCTCCGGTGCGCGGTAGCCGTCCGCCACGCACTCCGCGGCCTGCCGCAGCAGGCCCAGCGCCGCCTTCGACACGGGCGCGGCCGGCGCCCGCTCGCTCGTCGTGATCGTCATGTCCGCTCCTCCGGTCCTCACGCTCGATCTGCACACCCGCACCGGAGCGGGTCCCCGTGCCGTCCCCCGTGCCCTGCCCCGCACCGCCCGCGACCCCGGTGCCGGCCGGCACCCCCGGCCGCCGCTCATCCGGCCTCCGGCACGCGCACGAGGTCCCAGACGCCGGGCCCCGCGCGCATCCGCAGTACGAACTCCCGGGCGGGCTCCTGCGGCGACTCCGCCGACCGGGCCTCCACCCGCCAGCAGCGCAGCTGGTCGCCGCCGATCGGCATCGGCGACGGGAACGGCCACGGCGACTCCTCGATCCACCGCTCGCGGACGTCCGTGACCAGGTACCGGGACCCGCGCCGGGCGGGCCTGCGTTCGAACTCCACCGGCTCGCCCTCGAGCCAGCGGACCTGGACCGGTGCGGGCTCGCGGGGCCCGAACACCCGGGAGAAGGTGCTCACGGAGATCACTCCCCTTCCGGCCGGCTGGGATCCGGCTGGACACGAGCACCGGCCCGCGCCGGTGCGGGCCGGCGGGGTCGGTACGGACAGCGCAGACCGACCCGGGGAGGGAGTGCTTCCCCCACCCCGCCCCCGGGACCGACCTGGATCGAACATGCGTTCGACTCGTCCAGTGAAGCGTGTCCGGCGCGGGCCGTCAAGTCGGGACCGCGCCACCCCCGAGGACCTCGCGGAGGGCTCCCGTCTCGCGTGCGCACGCCCTTCTCCTACCGGTCGGCACCGACGGAATCGGTGCGGTCGCGGGGCGCCGTCCGTCGGCGCCCGCCCCCTGTTGCGTCCCGTGGTGAGATGGCCGCATGACCCGCCCGCGCCCGGAGCCCGCCCGATGACCGCGGCGCCCGCTCGGCCGCGGCTGGTCGCCCTGTCGTCGGTCGAGCTGGCCGACCACCTCGGCGAGGCGCTCGACGTCTACGTCGCCGCGATGGGCTACCCGCCCGGCACCGCGCGCCAGCGCCGCAACCTCTGGCTCGAGCACACCCGCCGTTCCGGGTGGCGGTCCGTGGGCTGGATGGACCCGGGCGGCCACCTGATCGGGATCGCCTACGGGTACTCGGGCGGCCCCGGGCAGTGGTGGTTCGAGGAGGTCCGGCGGGGCCTCGCCGCGCGCGGCGCCGCCCGGGACCCCGCCCAGCCGGACTGGCTGCACGACTACTTCGAGCTCACCGAGCTGCACGTCCGGCCGGACGCGCAGGGCTCCCGGCTCGGCGAGGGCATGCTGCGTGCGCTGCTCGCCGGCGTCGGGCACCGCATGGTCCTGCTGTCCACACCGGAGTACGCCCCGCGCGCCCCCGGCCGGGCGTGGCGGCTCTACCGCAGGCTCGGGTTCGAGGACGTGCTGCGCGACCACCGGTTCACCGGCGACAGCAGGCCCTTCGCCGTGCTCGGCCGGACCCTGCCGCTGCCGCCGGCCCCCGAACGCGGGTGACCCGGCCCGTCGCTGCGCGGCCCCGGGGGCGGGCGATGGCACGATGACCGCCGTGCAGTCCCCGCCCGCTCCCCGCCGCGACCGACCCGGCCCCGATGGTCACGGGCCCGACCGTCACGGCCCCGATCACGGGCCCGACCGTCACGGCCCCGACCGTCACGGCCCCGACCGTCACGGCCCCGACCGCGCGTCCCGGTTCCGCCGGGCCGTGTCCGTGCTCGTCCTCGTGGCCATGGCGGTCGCGATGCTGGGCGGCTGCGCCCGCGTGCGGGCGGCCCTCGCCGTGCAGCCGGACGACACCGTGACCGGCGAGATCGTGATCGCCACGCCGGAGAAGGGCCCGGACGACAAGGGCCCGGCGATCACCGTGCCGTCCGCGCTGGCGTCCGACGTGGACGTGTCCGAGTACCGGCAGGACGGCTACACCGGATCGGTGCTGCGGTTCTCCGGGCTGTCGTTCGACCAGGTCGGACAGCTCACCGCGGCGGGCGGCCCCGGCGGCGAGCGCGCGCACCTCACCCTGCGCCGCGCCGGCAACCGGATCGTGCTCGAGGGGGCGGCCGACCTCACCACCGTCCCGGTCGACCGGGCCGACTTCCAGCTCAAGGTCAGCTTCCCGGGCGAGGTCCTGGACACCAACGGCGACTCCGAGGCCGGCACGGTGAGCTGGAACTTCACCCCGGGCGAGGTCGGCGACGTCAACGCCGTGGTGGCCTACGACGACCCGCAGGCCCCCTCGGCCACGGCCTGGTCGCTCGGGCTCGCGGTGATCGTGCTCGGCGCCGTCGCGGCCGTGGTCGCGCTGGCCCGGCGCACCCGCAACCCGCCGGTGCGCCGGTAGGTCACGGCAGGGCGGCCGTGGAGGGCAGGGCGGGCTCGCGGGCCAGCCCCAGCCGCTCGACCAGCTCGGCCGTGGCCAGGGACCGGTTCAGCGTGTAGAAGTGCAGCCCGCGCACCCCCTCGCCGAGCAGCTTGCGGCACAGCTCCTCGGTGAGGTCGAGGCCGGCGGCGCGGAAGGCGGCCGGGTCGTCCGCGTAGGGCTCCAGCCGCTCGGCCAGCCCGGGCGGCAGCGGCGCGCCGGAGAGCTCCGGCCCGCGGCGCAGCGTCTTGACGCTGAGCAGCGGCATGATCCCCGGCAGCAGCGGCACCTCGCAGCCCGAGGCGGCCAGCCGGTCCCGCAGCCGGAGGAAGCCGTCCGGCTCCCAGAACAGCTGGGTGATGGCGAAGTCCGCGCCCGCCCGGATCTTCGCCAGCAGCCGCTGCAGGTCGCTGTCGAGGTCGGCCGAGCGCGGGTGACCGTACGGGAAGGCCGCCACGCCCACGCAGAACGAGCCGGACCGCTTGACCAGCCGGACCAGGTCGTCGGCGTAGGTCAGGCCCTCTGGGTGGGCCACCCAGTCGCCGAGCGGGTCCCCGGGCGGGTCGCCCCGGACCGCGAGGACGTTGCGGATGCCGGCGGCGGCGTACGAACCGATGACGTGCCGCAGCTCCGCCACCGAGTGCGAGACGGCCGTGAGGTGCGCCATCGCGACGAGCGTGGTGTCCGTGGCGATCCGGGCCGTGGTCCGGATCGTCCGGTCCCGGCTGGAGCCGCCTGCGCCGTAGGTGACCGACACGAACGCGGGATCGAGGGGCTCGAGGCGCCGGATCGCCTTCCAGAGCTCCGCCTCCCCCTGCTCGTCCTTGGGCGGGAAGAACTCGACCGAGAAGACGGGGCGGTCCGCACCGATCCGGTCGATCACCGAGGTGCGCGGCTGCGCGGTTCGCGTGGTCACCTGTTCAGCCTACGGTCGTGCGTCGGCGCGCCCAAGATGCGTCCCGCCGATACGCTCGCCGCGTGGTTCATCCCTCCCCGCCCACGAACGTCCTACCGGGTCCGGCACCCGAGCCCGTGGGGGCCGTCGAGCTCCGCACGCAGGTGGAGCAGGCCCTGGAGGACTACCTCCTGCGCCGGCGCGAGGACGCCGCGGCGATCGGCCCCGTGTTCGCCGACGCCGTCGACTCGCTCGTCCGGTTCGTCCTGAGCGGGGGCAAGCGGATCCGCCCCACCTTCGCCTGGTGGGGCTGGCGCGGCGCGGGCGGCGACCCCGCCGACGCGCAGGCGCCGGCCGTGCTGCGCGCGATCAGCGCGCTGGAGCTCATCCAGGCCTCCGCGCTGGTGCACGACGACCTGATGGACGCCTCGGCCACCCGCCGCGGCCGGCCCACGGTGCACGTCGAGTTCGCCGGCCGGCACGCCGACGCCGGCTGGTCCGGGCCGCCCGCCCGGTTCGGCGCCGCGGCGGCGATCCTGCTCGGCGATCTGGCCCTGACCTGGGCGGACGACATGTACCACGAGTCCGGGCTCGACGCGGAGACCCTGTCCCGCGCCCGGAGCCCGTGGCGCGGCATGCGCACCGAGGTGCTCGGCGGGCAGTACCTGGACGTCCTCACCCAGGCGACCGGCGACGACTCCCCCGGCGCCGCCCTGCGCATCGACCGGTTCAAGACGGCGGCCTACACGGTGGAGCGCCCGCTGCACCTGGGCGCGGCCCTCGCCGGCGCGCCGGACCGGCTCGTGACGGCGTACCGGCGGTTCGGCGCGGACATCGGCGTGGCCTTCCAGCTGCGGGACGACCTGCTCGGCGTCTACGGCGACCCCGAGGTCACCGGCAAGCCCGCCGGCGACGACCTCCGGGAGGGCAAGCGCACCCTGCTGGTCGCGCTCGCCCTGGAACGGGCCGGCGACGGGCCCGCCCGCGCCGCGATCACCGGCGCGCTCGGCGACCCCGACCTGGACCCCGCCGCCGTCGAGCGGCTGCGGGACCTGTTCACCGAGCTGGGCGCGGTACAGGCCGTCGAGCAGCGCATCGCCGCGCTGACCGGGGCGGCGCTCGACGCGCTCACGGCCGCCGACATCGCCGAGCCCGCCGCGACGGCGCTGCAGGAGCTCGCCGTGCGGGCCACCCGCCGGCACCGGTGACGCGCCGGTGAGACGACTGGAGGGACCGACCGACCACGTCGTGGTCGTCGGGGCCGGGCTCGCGGGCCTGTGCGCGGCGCTGCACCTGCTCGGCGCCGGCCGCCGGGTCACGATCGTCGAGCGGGACGAGCACCCGGGCGGCCGGGCGGGCCGGCTGGACCTCGAGGGCCCGTCCGGCACGTACCGGGTCGACACCGGGCCCACCGTGCTGACCATGCCGGAGCTGCTCGACGAGGCGCTCGGCGCGGTCGGGGACTCGCTGGCCGCCCGGCTGGACCTGGTCCGCCTCGACCCGGCCTACCGCACCACCTTCGCCGACGGCACCACCATCGACGTCCACACCGACGCCGAGGCGATGGAGGCCGAGGTCCGCGCCACCTGCGGCCCGGAGGCGGCCGACGGCTACCGCCGGCTGCGCGGCTGGCTGACCGACCTCTACCGCACCGAGATCGACTCCTTCATCGGCGCGAACTTCGACTCGCCGCTGTCGCTCCTCGGCCCCGACCTGGTCCGGCTGGCCGCGCTGGGCGGGTTCGGCCGGCTCGGCCCGCGGATCGCCCGGTACCTGCCCGACGAGCGGCTGCGCCGGATCTTCTCCTTCCAGGCCCTGTACGCCGGGGTCGCGCCGGACCGTGCGCTCGGCGCGTACGGCGTGATCGCCTACATGGACACGATCGCCGGGGTGTACTTCCCGCGCGGCGGCATGCGGCAGGTCGGCGACGCGCTCGCGGCCGCGGCCGTCGACGCCGGGGCCGAGCTGCTGACCGGCCGCGAGGTCACCGGGCTGGAGCGCCGCGACGGGCGCGTCGCCGCTGTCCGGCACACCGCCGCGGACCGGACCGACGGGGCCGCGCCGGAGCGCCTGGCCTGCGACGCCGTGGTCCTCACCCCGGACCTGCCCGTCGCCCACCGGCTGCTCGGTGGCGCGCCCCGGCGGCCGGTGCCGGTGCGCTGGGCGCCGAGCGCGGTCGTCGCGCACCTGGGCGTGGCCACCCCGCGGCACGAGCTCGCGCACCACACCATCTCCTTCGGGGCGGCGTGGGAGCGGACCTTCGCGGAGATCATCGACGAGGGCCGGCTGATGAGCGATCCGTCGCTGCTGGTCACCCGGCCGACGGCGACCGACCCGACGCTCGCGCCGGCGGGCCGGGACCTGCTCTTCGTCCTGGCGCCGTGCCCGAACCTCGAGCGGGCGGGCCTGGACTGGGACCGGGTCGGCCCGGCCTACCGGGACGAGCTGCTCGGCGTGCTGGAGAAGCGCGGGATCACCGGCCTCACCGGCGATGTCGAGGTGTCGGCGCTGGTCACGCCGGCCGACTGGGCGCGCCAGGGGCTGGCCGCGGGCACGCCGTTCTCGGCGGCGCACACCTTCGCGCAGACCGGGCCCTTCCGGTCCCGGAACCTCCCGCGGCGGTTCGGCAACGTCGTGCTCGCGGGCTGCGGGACCACGCCCGGCGTCGGCATCCCGCCCGTCGTCCTGTCCGGGAGGCTGGCCGCCGCGCGCGTGACCGGGGCGTGACCCTGCCGTGATCAGGCGGGGTCCGGAGCGGACGGAGGAGCCACCCGTGCGAGCATGGGCCCCGACATGACCGCGCAGCCCACCCGACCGGCGACCGGGCCGGAGCCGACCGACCCGGCAGGTTCCCCGGTGCCCAGCGACGTCCCCACGGCCACGGCGCTCGCCCCGGACGACGGGCGGCGCGGGTCGCCACCGGCCGCCGGGACGGGCGCCCCGAGCCCCTCGCCCGGCCTCTGGTCCCGCCTCGGGAACCCGCCGCGCAAGCCGCTCTGGCTCGGCTTCACGGCGTCCGTGACGCTGCTGGTCGGTGGCGTGGGCGCCGGCGGCACGCTGATCCACGACCCGATCCTCACCAACGGCCCGCTCGGCTTCTGGCGCTTCGGCCACGGCAAGGAGCTGGCCACCGCGCTGATGTACGTCGGCGTCGTGCTGATGGCGTGGGCGTGGGTCCAGCTCGGACGCGAGGTGCTCGCCCGCCGCGTCGGCGGCCGGGCCGTGCTCGCCACCTCCGTGGTGTGGATGCTCCCGCTGCTGGTCGCGCCGCCGCTGTTCACCCGGGACATCTACAGCTACCTCGCCCAGGGCGCCCTGCCGGTGTTCGGCTTCGACCCGTACGCGGTCGGGCCCGAGGCGATGCCGGGCACCTTCACCGACAACGTCCACTACTTCTGGCAGGACACCCCGGCGCCGTACGGCCCGCTGTTCATCCTGATCGCGAAGGCGTGGGCCTGGGTCACGGTGCAGGCCGGCACCAACATGGTGCTCGGCGTGATCGGCATGCGGCTGATCATGTGCGTCGGCCTGGTCCTGCTGATCTGGACGCTGCCGGAGCTCACGCGCCGCCTCGGCGGGCGGCCCGCGGTGGCCCTGTGGGTCGTCGTCGCCAACCCCGTGATGGTCATCCACCTCGTCGGCGGCGGGCACAACGACCTGTTGCTCGTCGGGTTCCTGGCCGTCGGCTGCCTGGCGATGCTGCGCGGGAAGCACGTGCTCGGCATCGCGCTGGTCACCCTGGCGATGGCGACGAAGGCCAGCGCCGCCGTCGCGCTGCCGTTCATGGTGCTGATCTGGGCCGCGCAGCTCGAGGGCACGTTCCTCCGCCGGCTGGTCCGCGCCGGGGCGGCGAGCATCGCGGTGTTCCTCGTGGTGTTCGCCGGCGTCACCGTGGCCGCCCACGTCGACCTGGGGTGGCTGCCGGCGCTCAGCGCGCCGTCGATGATCGTGAACTGGTTGTCGCTGCCCACCGGGCTCGGCGAGTTCGTGCACACCGCCCTCGGCGGCGTGGCCCCGCTGCCCAAGCAGCCCTTCATCAACGTCGCGCGGGTGATCGGCGCGATCGCGCTGGTCACGATCGTCGCGGTGCAGTGGTGGCGTGCCCGCGGCGGCGGCCCCGACGCCGTCCGTCGCGCCGGGATCGCGCTGCTCGCCGTCGCCCTGCTCTCCCCGGCCACGCTGCCCTGGTACCTCAGCTGGGGCATGGCGATCCTCGCGATGGTCCCGTGGAGCGCCCGCGGCCTGCAGTGGCTGGTCTTCGGCTCGCTGTGGCTGATGATCGTCTACTACCCGAGCGGCGAGGCCGGCCTCTACAACTGGGGCTACCTCGCGGTGTGCGCCGTGCTGGCCTGGGTCGCGGCCCGCGCGCTGCTGCGGCCGGACCCGCTGGGCTTCCGCCGGCCGAAGCCGGTCCCGGCCCGGGCCGCGCTCCCGGACGTCGAACCCTCCCGTGCGTCCGCAGTCGGCGGCCGCTGAGCTCGACGCGGCCGGGATCACCGATCCCGCGCTGCGCCGCGCCTACACCGAGTGCCGCGCGCTCAACGCCCGGTACGGACGCACGTACTTCCTCGCCACCCGGCTGCTCACGCCGGATCGCAGGCCCGCGATCCACGCGCTCTACGGCTTCGCCCGGCACGCGGACGACATCGTCGACGACCTGGGCGCCGGCGCCTCCACCGAGGAGCGCGAGGCGGTGCTCGACGAGCTCGGCCTCGACCTGGTCAGCGCGTTCTCCGGCGACGACCCGGGCACCCAGCCCGTGGTCACGGCCGTCGCGGACACCGTGCGCCGGCACGGGATCGACCCGCGGCTGTTCTCCCCGTTCCTCACGTCCATGCGGATGGACACGCACGTCACCGGCTACGCCACCACGGCCGAGCTCGACACCTACGTCCACGGCTCCGCCGCCGTGATCGGCCTGCAGGTGCTGCCCGTTCTCGGGTCCGACGCGCCCGCGGAGGCCGCCCCGCACGCCGCCGCGCTCGGCGTGGCCTTCCAGATGACCAACTTCCTGCGGGACGTCGGCGAGGACCTCGACCGCGGCCGCGTCTACCTCCCGGCCGACGAGCTGGCCGCGTTCGGCGTGGACCGCGAGCTGCTGGCCTGGTGCCGGACCCGCCGGACCACCGAGCCGCGGGTCCGCCGCGCCCTCGCCCACCTGGTCGCCCGCACGCGCGCGGTGTACCGGCGGGCGGAGCCGGGGATCGCGATGCTCGCGCAGGAGTCCCGGGACTGCGTGCGCTGCGCCTTCACGCTCTACGGCGGGATCCTCGACGAGATCGCCGCCGCGGGCTACGAGGTGCTGCACCGCCGGGTCACGGTCCCCCGGCGCCGCCGGCTGGCGGTGGCCGGGCCGGCGCTCGCCCACGCCGTCTGGACCCGCCACCGGCCCTGAGGGCCGCACGACGGGTCAGAACGCCATTGCCTGGGCGCGCCGCTTGATCTCGCGGTGCCGCCCGGCCCGGATGGCCGCGATCGGGGTCCCGGGCAGGCTCTCGTCCTCGGTGAAGAGCCAGCGCAGGATGTCGGTGTCGGGGTAGCCGCCGTCGCGCAGCACGGTGATCGTGCCGGACAGGCCCTTCACCACCGCGTTGCCGTCGAGGAAGTCCGCGGGCACGCAGGTGGTTCCCTCGCGCCTCAGCGAGAGCAGCTGACCGTCCTTGATCAGCTGGTGCACGCGGGTCCGCGGGACCGAGAGGATCTCGGCGACCTCCGTGGCCGGCAGGACGGCGACGTCGTCGGACAGGACGGGTGTCGTCCCGTTCGTCTCACTCACGCGCGTCACCATGCCACAGCCCGGCCTGCCGAGGGGAGACGCGCGGGACAAGATTGCCCGGGCGGTACCGTCGGGGGGTGACCGCCCCGCCCGGCTCCCCCGGAGCCCTGATCGACGCGCGGTACCGGATCGGGCCGGTCCTGGCCCGCGGCGGGATGTCCACCGTGCACAGGGGACTCGACACCCGGCTGGACCGCCCGGTCGCGATCAAGATCATGGACCCGCGGCTGGCGGCGGACCCGACCTTCCGGGCCCGGTTCGAGCGGGAGGCGCGCTCCGCGGCGCGGATCGACCACCCCCACGTCGTCGACGTGCACGACCAGGGCCGGTGCACGCCGCCCGGCGGCGAGCCGACCCTGTTCCTGGTGATGGAGCTGGTCGACGGCGGCACGTTGCGGGACCTCCTGCGCCGCCGCGGCGCGCTCGGCGTGCCCGCGACCTTCGCGGTGCTCGAGCCGGTCCTCTCCGGCCTCGCGCAGGCGCACCGCCTCGGCATGGTGCACCGGGACGTCAAGCCCGAGAACGTGCTGATCGGCCGGGACGGCAGCGTCAAGGTCGCCGACTTCGGCCTGGTCACCGCGGCCGCCGAGGCCGGGGTCAGCCATGCCGGGATGATCCTCGGGACGATGGCGTACCTGTCCCCCGAGCAGGTCGCCACCGGTCAGGCGGACGCGCGCAGCGACGTCTACGCGGCCGGCGTCCTCTGCTACGAGCTGCTCACCGGCGCCCCGCCCTACACCGGCGACAACGCCCTGTCGGTCGCCTACCGGCACGTGAACGACGACGTGCCGCCGCCCTCGGCGGTCGCGACCGACGTCCCGCCGGAGCTCGACGCTCTCGTCCGCCGCGCCACCTCGCGCGACCCCGACCGCCGCCCGGCCGACGCCGCGGCGTTCCTCGCCGAGCTCGTGCGGCTGCGGGAGTGGCTCGCCGTGCCTCAGGTGCCGGTCCCGCTGCCGCCCCCGCCTCCCCTCGAGGAGCAGGACACCGTGCCGGCCGAGCCCCTCGCGCTGGAGGCCGCGCCCGAGCCCGCGGGCCCCGGGGGCACCCGTGCGCTGAGCCGGGCGGAGTACGATCCGCCGACCGCGATCGACCGTGGTCCGGGGCGGCACGGCACGGCGTCGGCCCCGCGGCCCGACGCCCTGCCGGACCACCGCATCGCCCGGCGACGCGGGCGCAGGGTGTTCGCGCTGTGGATCGTGCTCCTGCTGCTGCTCGGCCTGGTCGTCGGCGGCGCGGCGTGGTGGCTGGGTTCGGGCCGCTGGACGTCGATGCCGGCGGTCGTCGGGCTGGACCGGTCCGCCGCCGAGCAGCTGCTCACCCAGGCGGACCTGGCGTGGTCGGTCACCGAGCAGCACCACGACGACGTCGCGGCCGACCGCGTCGCCGCCGCCGACCCCGCCGTGGACTCCCGGCTGCTCCGGGGCAGCTCGGTCACCCTCACGGTCTCGACCGGCCGCCCGGTCGTCCCGGCGATCGCCGAGGGCAGCACCGTGGAGCAGGCGCAGCAGGTGCTGCAGGCCGCGCAGCTCACGCCCGCGACCTCGGCGTCCGCGGCGGAGTTCAGCGGCACCGTGCCGCAGGGCGCGGTGCTCCGCACGGACCCGCCGGCCGGCACCCCGCTCCCGATCGGCGGCTCGGTCACCCTCGTGCTGAGCAAGGGGGTGGAGCCGCCCGCGGAGGTCGACGTCCCGCTCGTGATCGGCGACCGGCTCGACGAGGCCCGGAAGCGTCTCGAGCGCCGCGGGCTGGAGGTCGACGTGGAGCGGGGCTTCCCGTTCGGCCGGGAGAACCCTCGGGTGGTCAACCAGGACCCGGGCCCGGGGACCGCGGTCGAGGAGGGCTCGACCGTCACCCTCACCGTCTTCTAGGAGGCTGCTGAAAAGGTCGCGGCGTGGGTTCGGGTGTTGATCTCGCCCGGCTGGCAGGCTGGGCGGGTGCAGGGTCGGTCTGATCCGCAG
>NZ_JBEZDN010000134.1:0-21122 GCF_040648315.1 Pseudonocardia sp. NPDC049154 | reverse complement strand
CCGCCGCCCCCCCCGGGGGGGGGGCGCCCGCCCCGCGCCGACCAGCGGGGGAGTCGCGGAGACGAACGGTCCGTAACCACCCGCCCCGGGTTTCGTTACACGGATGAGTGGTTCGCACGTGCTGTTCATCGCGTGCGGATGACGGACCACCGCAGAAACCGCTGTTCGGCCTAGACCCGGCCGCGCTCCGGTCTAGCTTCGTCACTCACCGCGGTTTGCCGACGACCCGTAGTCAGGAGAGCCCGAAGATGTTGACCCGTTCGGTCCCCGAACCCGCGAAGCACGTGCTCGTCCTGATCGCGCGGTTGACCGTGTCGTTCATCATGCTGGCGCACGTCTGGCAGAGCTTCTTCCAGGCGGGGTTCGGGACGGCCACCGACCAGTTCACGAACTTCGGCATCCCGCTGGCCATCGTCGCGACGGCGTTCACCCTCGTCGTCGAGCTCGTCGGCTCGATCCTCATCGCGGTCGGCATCTTCGTGCCGTGGGCCGCGGCCGGCATGGCGTTCGTGATGTACGGCGCCGTCTACTTCGTGCACGGCGCGCACGGCGTGTTCGTGAAGAACAACGGCTGGGAGCTCGTCGCCCTGATCGCCGGGATCGTGCTGGCCATCGCGGCGTTCGGTCCCGGCCGCTACAGCCTCGACCACCTGATCTTCGAGCGGAGGCGCGAGGAGGACGTGCCCGCGCCGGTCGACGTGAGCTCGGACCCCTCCGGCGTGCCGATCGCCCCGGCCCCTGCCGCGTTCGCCGCCCGTCCCGCCCCGGCCCCGCGCTGGGACGCGCCGCGCTGGGAGGACGAGCAGCACCGGCACGCCGCCGCGCCCGCCCCGCGCTGGGACGCCGAGCCCGCCCCGCAGCAGGCGGTGCGGGTCGGCACCGCCCAGCCGTTCTCCCTGTGGGACGACGGGCAGGCCGGCTCCGGCGTCGACGCACCGGCGCCCCGGCGGGTGCCGAGCGCGTACTCGAACTCGTCGACCCGGCCCGGCGCCCGGCACGCCGTCCACCCCGGCGCCCCGTCCCTCGCCCACGCCGACCACGTCGACTACGCGGACTACGCCGACCCGTACACCGGCCCCCAGACCCACCTCGACGCCCCGCAGCAGCGCGAGCAGCAGCACTGACCCCGGGGGCGCACCGGAGCGCGCCGGAGCGCACCGCGACCTCCTGACCAGGGCCCCGCGGCCCGCCCGTCCCGCCGCCACGCGACCGCGGCGGGACGGGCGGTCGCGGGGCCCTCGTCGTTCTGAGGGAGACGATCGCGCTCCGCTTCACATCGATCACACGGTGTGAGAACGGACATGATCGCCCCATCGGGACGGATCGCCCCGCTACGGTCGGCCGAGATAGTAGAACGTTCATCCATCGGAGGTCGCCCCGCCATGACCCGTGCCCTGACCGGAACCGCCCGCGACGTCGTGCTGCTGCTCGGCCGGCTCGTCCTCGGCCTCGTGCTGCTCGCCCACGGTTGGCAGAAGGTGGTGACCAACGGCCCGGGCGCCACGATCGAGGGCTTCTCGGGCATGGGCATCCCGGTGGCGCCCGCGGCGGCGGTCCTCACCATGCTGGTCGAGATCGTCGGCGGGCTGATGCTGGTCGTGGGCGCGTTCACCGCGGTCGCGGGGGTGCTGGCCGCGCTCGTGATGGTCGGTGCGGGCCTGTTCGTGCACGCCGACGCGTTCTTTGCCGCGGACGGCGGCTGGGAGCTGGTCGGCGTGATCGCCGCGGGCACGCTGGTCCTCGCCGCCGCGGGCGCCGGCCGGTTCAGCGTCGACCACCTCGTCGCCGCGCGGCGCACGCCCGTCGCCGTCTGACGGTCCCGCCGCCCGATCCGCTCGCGCCGCAGGGGATCATCGGGGCGGAACGAGGGGGGATCGCGTGCTGCGCCACGTCACGGCGACCCGCTACGTCACGCCGTTGCGTGAGGGCGGGTCGCTGCCCGGTCTGATGGAGGCCGACGACCTCGGCACCTACGTCGTGAAGTTCCACGGCGCGGGGCAGGGCCGGAAGGTCCTGGTCGCCGAGATCGTCGCCGGCGAGCTCGCCCGGGAGCTGGGCCTGCCGGTGCCCGAGCTGGTCACGGTCGACCTGGACCCCGAGCTCGGGCCCGCCGAGCCGGACCAGGAGGTGCAGGACCTGCTGCACCGCTCGGCCGGGCTCAACCTGGGCCTGGACTACCTGCCCGGCGCGCTGGACTTCGACCCCCTGGCCTTCGACCCGGGTCCGGAGTTCGCCGGGCGCGTGCTGTGGTTCGACGCGCTGGTCGGCAACGTCGACCGCTCCTGGCGCAACGCCAACATGCTGCTCTGGCACCGGGCCCCGTACCTGATCGACCACGGCGCCACGCTGACCTTCCACCACGGCTGGGCCCGGACGCTCGCCGATCCGGCCGCGGTCGCCGCCCGCCCGTTCGACGCCGGCGACCACGTCCTGCTCGGGTCCTTCCCGGACCTCGACGCGGCCGACGCCGCCCTCGCGCCGCTGGTCACCGCGTCGACGGTCGAGCGTGCGGCCGCGGCGGTGCCGGACGGGTGGCTGGCCGGCGAGCCCGGCTTCGCCGGCCCCGACGAGGTCCGCGCCGCGTACGCCGAGATCCTCACCGCGCGGGTCGCCGCACGGGGGTCCTGGCTGCCGGCCGTCCGGGAGGCGGCGGCGACCGGCCGGCCGCGCCCGATCACCCGGACCGGCCGCCCGCCGGCGTGGCTGGCCGCCCGGCTGCCGAAGGTGGACCGGTGAGCGCGGGGAACGGCCTGGAGGTCTACGAGTACGCGGTGCTGCAGGTCGTGCCGCGGCCCGAGCGCGGCGAGACGATGAACGCCGGCGTGCTCGTCTACTGCCGGGCGAAGGACTTCCTCGGCGGACGGGTGCACCTCGACCGGGACCGGCTGCGCGCCCTCGACCCGCACGCCGACGCGGACGCGATCGCCGATGCCCTCGAGGTCGCCGCCGCGGTCTGCGCCGTGCCCACTCCGCCGCGGGCCGACCGGCGGACGGAGGGGGCGCTGGCCGCGTCGGGCCCGGGGGCGGGGGTGGTCCTCGGCCGCCGTTTCCGCCGGCTCACCGCCCCGCGCAGCACGGTCGTGCGGCCCGGCCCGGTGCACAGCGGGCTGACCGCGGACCCGGCCGCCGAACCGGAGCGCCTGCTCGCGGCGCTGGTCCTGCCGCTGTAGCCGCCGGAGTGGCGATCGTCGCAATGGCGGTGATCGCGGGTCACGAGGCAAGGTGACGGCATGAGCGGATCGACGCAGATCGCCACCGACCCCGTCCCCGCCGCGGCCCTCACCGAGTGGCTGCGGGCCGAGGTCCCCGAGGTCGCGACCGGATCGGAGCCCCTCGACGTCCGGCGGATCTCCGGCGGGCACTCGAACCTGACCTACCGGGTCGTCGACGCCGCCGGCACGCCGTGGGCCCTGCGCCGCCCGCCCACCGGCGGGGTCCTCGCCACCGCCCACGACATGAGCCGCGAGTGGCGGTTCATCGCCGCGCTGGCCGACACCCCGGTCCCGGTCCCACGCGCCGTCGCGTTCTGCTCCGACCACGCGGTGATCGGCGCCGACTTCTACCTCATGGGGTTCGTCGACGGCGTCGTCCCCGGCGACGTCGAGGCCGGTGCCGCCATGCCCGTCGGGATCCGGCACGCCGCGGGGCTGGCGGTCGCCGACGTGCTCGCCGACCTGCACGCGGTCGACCCCGACGCCGTCGGGCTGGGGGAGCTGCGCCGCCCCGGCAGCTACCTGGAGCGCCAGCTGCGCCGCTGGCACCGGCAGGCGCACGACTCGGCCGTCGAGGACCTGTCCGTGGTCGACGAGGGGCACCGGCTGCTCGTGGAGCGGCGGCCGGTCGACGAGGAGCTGACGATCGCGCACGGCGACTACCGGCCCGGCAACCTCTCCTTCGGCCCGGACGGGCGGATCGGCGCGATCTTCGACTGGGAGCTGGCGACGCTCGGCGAGCCGCTCGCGGACCTGGGGTACCTGCTGGCGTCCTGGGGGCGCCCGGGCGACACCGTCCGGGAGATCACCTCCGGCCCGACCACGCTCGAGGGCTGGCCGGAGCGCGACGAGATCCTGGCGCGCTACGCCGAGCGCTCCGGCCGCGGCGACCGGATCGCCGGGCAGGCGGACTACTTCGAGGCCTTCGCGCGGTGGCGGTCGGCCTGCATCGGCGCGGGCGTCTACACCCGGTACGCCGCCGGGCACATGGGCGACTCCACGGAGGACCCGGAGACGGCGCGGTTGCGGCTGGCGAACCTGCAGGAGCAGGCGACCGCGGCCGCGGAGATCCTGCACCGGAGCGCGGGTTAGGGTCACCGGGTGAGCTGGGGTTCCTACGGCGCCTACCTGGGCATCGCCGTCCTGCTCGTGCTCGCGCCGGGGCCGGACACGCTCGTCCTGCTCCGCAACGCCCTGGCCGGTGGCCGCCGCGGCGGGCTGCTCGCGTGCGCGGGCATCCTCTCCGGGAACCTGTTGCAGGGCAGCGCGGCGGCGTTCGGGCTCGGCGTGCTCGTCGCGAGCTCCCGGCCACTGTTCGAGACGCTGCGCTGGGCAGGGGTGGTCTACCTGCTGTTCCTCGCCGTGCAGGCGCTGCGCGGCGCGTGGCGCGGGGACTACGCGGCGTTCACCGAGCTCGTCGAGAGGCGCCGCGGGCAGGGCTTCCGCCGCTTCCGCGAGGGCTTCCTGTCCAACGTGACCAATCCGAAGGTGCTGGTCATGTACCTGTCGGTGCTGCCGCAGTTCCTGGTCCCGGGCGTCACGACCACCGCCGACGCGCTGCTGCTCGCCTACACCGTCGGCGTGCTGGGCGCGGTGTGGCTCCTCGCCCTGGTGTTCGTGGTGCACCGGGTGCGGGCGTGGCTGGGCCGCCGGCGGGTGCGCCGCACGATCGACGCCGTGACCGGCACGGCGCTGGTCGGGTTCGGCCTTGCCCTGGCCGTCGAATAGGGCCCTGGCCGTCGAATAGGGCCCTGGCCGCCGAACAGGGCCCTCGCCGCCCGCCGCCGCTACCGCAACTGCAGCTTCTCCGTGCCGTGCGCGAAGGTCGCCGACTCCGGCCCACGCTGCGGGGCGCCCTGCAGGCGGAGCTGCTCGAGGGCCCGGCCGAGGTCGTCGAGCAGCAGGTTCGCCAGGTCGTGGCTGAAGCCGTTGCGCACCACGATCCGCAGCGCCGCGATGTCCTCGCGCTTCGCCGGGAAGGTGTAGGCGGGCACCAGCCAGCCCCGCTCGCGGAGTGCTGCGGCCACGTCGAAGGCCGAGAAGGGCTGTCCGTCGGCCACGGTGAACGCGAACACCGGCAGCTGCGACCCGTCGGTGAGCAGGCGGAACGCGCCCAGCCCGGCGATCGCCGACGACAGCGTGGTCGCGACGTCCCGGCAGGTCTGCTGCACGCGCGCGAACCCGGCCCGGCCCAGCCGCAGGAACTGGAAGTACTGCGCGATCACCTGGCCGCCGGGCCGGGAGAAGTTCAGCGCGAAGGTCGGCATGTCGCCGCCCAGGTAGTTGACCCGGAACACGAGGTCCTCGGGCAGCGCGTCCTCGTCGCGCCACAGCGCCCAGCCGACGCCCGGGTAGACCAGGCCGTACTTGTGCCCGGAGGTGTTGATCGACGCCACCCGCGGCAGCCGGAAGTCCCACGGCAGGTCGGGGTCGCAGAACGGGGCGATCATCGCGCCGGAGGCCCCGTCGACGTGCACCGGGATGTCCAGCCCGGTGCGGGACTGCAGCTCGTCGAGCGCGGCGCAGACCTCCTCGACGGGTTCGTAGCTGCCGTCGAAGGTCGAGCCGAGCACCACGACCACGCCGATCGTGTTCTCGTCGCAGAGCGCCACGGCCTCGGCCGCGCCCAGGTGCAGCCGGTCGCCCTCCATGGGGACCAGCCGCGGCTCGACCTCGAAGTAGTTCGCGAACTTCTCCCAGCAGATCTGGACGTTGATGCCCATCACGATGTTGGGGCGCGCGGTGTCCTTGCCCTCCGACCGGCGCCGGGCCTGCCAGCGCCGCTTGAGCGCCAGCCCACCGAGCATGCACGCCTCGCTGGATCCCGTCGTCGAGCAGCCGATCGCCCGGGCCGGGTCCGGCGCGTTCCACAGGTCGGCGAGCATCCGCACGCAGCGCTGCTCGATGTCGGCGGTCCGCGGGTACTCGTCCTTGTCGATCATGTTCTTGTCGAACGACTCGGACATCAGCCGCTGGGCGGCCTCCTCCTCCCACGTGGTGACGAACGTGGCGAGGTTGAGCCGCGCGTTGCCGTCGAGCATCAGCTCGTCGTGCACGATCTGGTACGCGACCTGGGGATCGAGCGCCGACTCCGGCAGCTCGTAGCGGGGCACGGTGATGGGCTCCGCGCCGAAGACCGGGTTCGCGACGACCGGCTTGTCGCCGGGCTCGCGGCGCTGATGTGTGGGCATTCTCACGACCCTAGGGGAAGTCGGTGACATAACCCTGGACCCGAAGCCACGGGAGCAGCCGGTCCAACGCCTCCACCGTCCGGGCCCGGCTTCCGCCCCCGTCGTGCAGCAGGATCACCGCGCCGGGGTGCAGGTGCTTCTCGACGTTCGCCAGGATCTCGGCCGCGGCGGGCCGCTTCCAGTCCCGCGGGTCGATGGCCCATCCCAGCGGCTGCATCCCCTGCGCCACGGCCGAGTCGAGGATCTGCTGGTCCCAGTTGCCGCCGGGAGCGCGGAAATAGGTGACCGGGGTGCCCGGGACGCGCGCGGCGACGTCGCCGATCTCCGCGGTGATCGTCCTGGTGTCGCGGGAGGGGAGCCCCTCGTCGTGCGTGTGCGAGTGCGAGCAGATCCGCATCCCGGCGTTGACGACCTTCGCGACGACGTCCGGGTGGCGCGCCATCTGCGCGCCGACCATGCAGAACGTGCCCTTGGCGCCATGCTTGACCAGCACGTCGAGGATCTGCGGGGTCCACTGCGGATCGGGCCCGTCGTCGAACGTGAGCGCCACCCGCCGGTCCTCGGGCCCCGCGACCGGGAGGTCGGTGAGCACCACCGGCCGGGCCGTCGGCGCCGGGGGAGCGACGACGACCGGTGCGGGCTCCGGCCCGGGCGCCGCCACCTGCGTGCCGAGGGGGGCGATCAGGCCGAGCGCCAGCGCCGCGAGCAGCGCGGGCACCCGGTCCGCCGCTCTGCCGCGGAACATCCCCTCCGTCGTGCGGGGATCGGGACGGGCGGGCCGGGTCAGGAGGCCGGGTCCGCCGCGTCTCACCGGTGGCACGCCCATGGACGCCTCGACCGCCTCTCCCGGCTCGCCCGTCACGGGAGTTCGTTCGTACCCGAAGGAGCGACTCACGCTCCGCGGACACGCCGGACGACGGGCGGAACCCGCCCGGTCAGCCCTGCCCGTCACCCCGTTGCTCGCGGCGCAGCAGGCGGCGCAGCGCGGGCAGCACCCGCTCCACCGTCGACGGCCTGGTCAGCAGCGGACCGCGGGTGTGGCGGACCTCGGTCGGGATGACCACGCTCGCGCCGCCGGTCGCGGCGATCTCCAGTTCGAGGAAGCTCGGCGAGAACGGGAGCGTCGAGAACCCGGGTACGGCGCCCAGCCGGAGCTCTGCACCGGACCCGCCCTTGGTGTGCACGGCCGAGATGTGGTCGTAGTGGTACTCGAAGGTCGCGTTCTTCGCCCGCTTGCCGGTCACGACGTTCAGCTCGCAGGTCAGCACCGCGAGATGGTGGCGGCCCGGGCACAGCACGGCGACGGTGTACTCGCTGAACCGCCGGTGCCGGTCCTCGCCGAGGCGGTGGCGTGCCTTCAGGGTGGGCGCGATCAGGACGAGCGGCCCCTCCGGGTCCCGCAGGTCGGGGCCCCCGCTCCTGGGCCTGACGTCCTCGGCGTGCAGGTCGAGCTCGCGCGCCTCCAGCTCGAAGCGCTTCAGGGCGTCGGCGGCGGTGGCGACGAGGTCCTCGTTCAGGGTCGCGTCGACCTGGTCGTCGGAGGCCTTCGGCTCGGCGCGGGAGTGATCGAGGCGGTAGTTCCCCAGCTTGATCCACCCCGGCAGCAGCAGCGCACCGATCGCGGCGACGCCGGCGAGGACCCCCAGCACGAGTGACCCGGCCAGGGCCAGGGCCCCCGCGAACACGAGCACCGCGACGGCGCCCTGCATCATCCGGATGGCCGTGACCCGATCCATCGGATCTGGGGTCGGCACGAAGTACTTGCCGATCTTGTCCTTGCGCTCGTTCGGGCCGAGTGGAGCAGGTGTGGTCGGTGCCCCCGTGGTAGCGGCCATCGGTCGTTCCCCCCTTGCGACCGGCGCCCCTCGCCGCCGGTCGAAGACGGAGTTCGCTGCGCCGCCCCGCGGCGTTGCGGGATCATGAAGATGATCACTCCGCTGGAGCAGACCCCCCAGCTCCAGGGGCGGAGCTGCCGACGAACGGGTGCAGTGTCGTCACGCCATCCGCCCTTGTGGTGACGGCGCCGCGCGGCCCACGACGTCCGGACGGGTGGTCCAGGAACGGACGCGCGGACGGCAGGGGTCAGGAGCCGCCGACCGCGACCGCCAGTCCGGTGGATCCGCGGGCGCCGCGGAAGAGCCGGCTGGCCCCGACGGCGATGCGGCCGACCAGCCCGTACTTGCGGGCGACGGCGCGGCGGACCCGGCGGGTGCCCTCCGCGTCGAGCAGCTCGGCGGTTCCGGGGACGGCCGGACCGAGGGGCTTCCCGCGGCGGTCGCACTCGGCCAGCTCGACGGTGCCGGACCGGCGGATCCGCTTGACCTTGCCGGAGTCCGTCACGGTCCAGACGCCGAGCCGGCCGTCGTCCAGCCCCGCGGCCCAGACCGGCGTCGGGACGGGGGTGCCGTCCTTCCGGAAGGTCGTGAGCAGCAGGTACTGCGCCTCGGCGAGGCGCTGGGCCGAGGGTTCGCCCACGGGCTCGCTCACGCCGGCACGCTCGCCCGGTGCAGCTCCACCGGCACGCTCTCGTAGCCGCGCAGCAGCTTGGTGCGGCGGCGCACCGGGCGGCCGGCCGGGCGCATGTCCGGGAAGCGGTCGACCAGCGCGCGCAGCGCGACCTCGCCCTCCATCCGGGCCAGCGCGGCGCCGAGGCAGAAGTGGATGCCCTGCGAGAACGCGAGGTGCTTGTGGGCCTCCTCGCGGGTGACGTCGAAGCGGTGCGGGTCGGGGAACACCGCCGGGTCGCGGTTCGCGCCACCGAGGTGCGTGATCACGAACGTGCCCCTCTTCACCGGGACGCCGGCGACCTCGGTGTCCCGCACCGCCACCCGCCCGGTCCGCTGCACCGGCGACTCGAAACGCAGCATCTCGTCGATCGCGACGGGCCAGCGCTCCGGCTCGGCGTTCAGCAGCTTCATCTGGTCGGGGTGGTCGAGCAGCAGCGCCGCGCCGCTGCCGATGAGGTTCACGGTGGTCTCGAAGCCCGCGGCGAGCAGCAGCATGGCGATGCTCGACAGCTCGTCCTCGCTGAGGGAGCCGCCTTCGTCGTGGGCGGTGACCAGGGCGGACAGGATGTCCTCGCCCGGCTCGCGACGGATCCGCTCGAAGTGGCCGAGCATCCAGGTGTGCAGGGCGTCGATGTCGCGCTCGGAGCGGCGGAAGTCGGCGTAGGAGAGCCCGGCGTCGAGCGACAGCGCGGCGCCCTCGCCCCACTCCAGGAACTGCTCCCGCATCGACAGCGGCGCGCCCAGCATCTCCGCGATCACGGTCGCGGGCAGCAGCGCGGCGAAGTCCTTCACGAGGTCCGCGCGGTCACCCTGTGCCGACGACCGGGCGGCCATCGCGTCGAGCAGGTCCGTGGCGATCTCCTCGGTGCGCGACCGCAGCGCCGCGACCTTCTTGGCGCTGAACGCCCTGGTCACGAGCTTGCGGTAGCGGGTGTGGTCCGGCGGGTCCGAGGCGAGCATCGACGGCGGCTGGGCCGGGCCGAGCGCCCACGAGCCACCGATCGTCAGGGCCGCCTTCACGATCCCGGGGAGGTTCTCGGGCATCCGACCGCCGACGCCGAAGTCCGTGCTCCGCAGCACCTGGGTGCAGACCTCGTGGTCGACGGTCGCGTGCATCAGTCCGGTGTCGACGAGCTTCCCGCGCGAGCGCAGCTCGTCGTAGAACGGGTACGGGTTCGCGACGACCTCGGGATCGGTCATCAGCCGTGCGCCCAGCTCCCCGGCCCGCACCTGGCGGCGGACCATGCGTCGCATCATCCCGTGCCGGAGTCCCCATCGGACCACCCGGCGCACGCCCCGTGAACCCGCCATACCGACCTCCTCGCCGTCGTCACCCCCAACTTACCGCCGGTAACTTGTGCTGCCCAGGGTCGCGGCTCAGAGGATCCTCAGCGGCTCTGCTAGATCTGGTGGGGTGTCCCGCCTGCTCGCCGTCAGCGACCTGCACGTGCGCTATCCCGAGAACCGGGCGGTCGTCGAAGGACTCGTCGCGGATCCGGACGACTGGCTGATCGTGGCCGGCGACGTCGCGGAGCAGGTCGGCGACACCGTCGCGACCCTGGCCGACCTGGCCGCGCGGTTCGCGAAGGTGATCTGGGTGCCCGGCAACCACGAGCTGTGGACGCGGACGAAGGACCCCGTCGACCTGCGCGGCGAGCACCGCTACCGGCACCTGGTGGAGCGGTGCCGGGCGCTCGGCGTGGTCACGCCCGAGGACCCCTTCCCGGTGTGGGAGGGGGAGGGCGGCCCGGTCGTCGTCGCCCCGTTGTTCCTGCTCTACGACTACTCGTTCCTGCCCGTCGGCACGACCACGAGCGAGGAGGGTCTCGCCGCGGCGTACAACGCGGGCGTGGTCTGCACGGACGAGCATCTGTTGCACCCCGAGCCGCACCCGTCGCGAGAGGCGTGGTGCGCCGCGCGCGTCGCCGAGACCCGCCGCCGGCTCGACGCCGTCGACCCGGACCTGCCGACGATCCTCGTCAACCACTGGCCGCTGACCCGGCTGCCCACCGAGGTCCTGCGGTATCCGGAGTTCGCACTGTGGTGCGGCACCACGGCGACGGCCGACTGGCACGTCCGCTACCGCGCGCAGGCCGTCGTCTACGGGCACCTGCACATCCCGCGGGTGATCTACGAGGACGGCGTCCGCTTCGTGGAGGCCTCGCTCGGCTACCCGCGGGAGTGGCGGCCGCGGGAGGAGCGGCACGGCCACCCCGCCGACGTCCTGCCCCGCCAGGTCCTGCCCGTCCCGGCCGAGGACTTCGGCGTCCGCCGCTGAGAACGCGGAACGGCACCCCCGCGCCCGCGAGGGTGCCGTCCGTCCGGTCGCTCAGCGCCGGCGGCCGTAGCGCCGGTTGAACTTCTCGACCTGACCCGCCGAGTCGAGGACCCGGGTCGCGCCCGTCCAGAACGGGTGCGAGTAGGAGCTCATGTCGACGCGGACGAGCGGGTAGGTCCGCCCGTCGCTCCACTCGATCGTCTCCCGCGAGGTCGCGGTCGACCGGGTGAGGAACGCGTCGCCCGTGCTCCGGTCCTGGTACACGACGGGCTCGTACGTGGGGTGGATGTTCGGTCGCACGGTGTCCTCCTCGGCATGTCCTGCTACGTTCGCTGATGATAACGGTTGTCGTTTGCAGGAGATTCCCATGGATCGCACCGGGTTCGTCGCCGTCCGCTGCACCGCCTGCGCCGCCCACCCGGCGCTCGACGACACGCTCCGCGAGGCGGTGCGGGGGAGCCGGGGCGGGATCCTGGTCCACGCACGGTGCGTGCTCGGGGAGGGGTGTGGCGGCGGGTTCGTCGTCGTCCAGCCGTGCGACGACGCGCAGCGCGCCACCCGCCCGGCCCTGCGGATCGGGCCGGTGCGCACCACGGCCGACGTCGCCGCCGTCGCCAACTGGCTGCGTGCCGGGCGCCTCGACCCGCGCGACCTCCCGGCGCACCTGATCGGGCTGCCCGCAGCATCGGTGAACTGACCCGGTCACAGACGACGCACAGGAGGCGGACAGGGACGCGACAGAGCGCCGACGGACCCTCGTGAGGACAGATCGACGACCGCGAGGAGACCCCCGTGAGCACCGCGACCCCGGTCCGCCCGCCGCGCCCCCCGCGCGCGCCCGACCCCGGGCGGCACCGCGCCGAGAGATCCCACGGGGTCGCTCCGCCCGGCGCCCCCGGCCGGTTCCGACGGCTGGTGCGCGGCCCGGAGGGCGAGCCCCGCTGGTCCCGCCCGGCGCTGCTCGTCCTGCTGGCCGGCACCGCCGTGCTGTACCTGTGGAACCTGTCCGCCTCCGAGTGGGCCAACGACTTCTACGCGGCCGCCGTCCAGGCCGGCACGCAGTCGTGGAAGGCCTGGCTGTTCGGTTCGCTCGACTCCGGCAACGCGATCACGGTCGACAAGCCGCCCGCCGCGCTGTGGGTCATGACGCTCTCGGCGCGGATCTTCGGCTTCTCCTCGTGGAGCCTGCTGGTGCCGCAGGCGCTGATGGGCGTCGCGTCCGTCGGCCTGCTGCACGCGGCGGTGAAGCGAGGGGCCGGGCCGGTCGCGGGCCTGCTGGCGGGGGCGTCGCTGGCCCTCACTCCCGCCGCGGTGCTGATGTTCCGCTTCGACAACCCCGACGCGCTGCTGGTGCTGCTCCTCGTCACGGCCGCCTGGTCGGTCACGCGGGCAGTCGACGCGGCGTCGGTGAAGGCGTCGAGCTGGTGGCTGGTCGCCGCCGGGTCCGCCGTCGGGTTCGCGTTCCTCACGAAGATGGGCCAGGCACTGCTGGTCGTGCCGGCCCTCGGCCTGGTGTACCTGGTCGCGGGTGCCCCGCGGCTGCGGACCCGGCTCGTGCAGCTACTCGGCGCGCTCGTCGCGATGGTGGTGTCGGCGGGCTGGTTCATCGCGCTGGTCGAGCTGTGGCCGGCGGACAGCCGCCCCTACATCGGTGGGTCCACCACGAACTCGCTGCTCGAGCTCGCCCTGGGCTACAACGGCCTGGGCCGCCTGCTGGGCGGGAGCGGCAACGGCGGCGGGGGCGGCGGTGGCGGGAACACGGGCTTCGGCGGGTCGGCCGGCATCACCCGGCTGTTCGCCGGCGAGATCGCCTACGAGGTCTCCTGGCTGCTGCCCGCCGCGCTGATCCTGCTGGTCGCGGGCCTGTGGGCGACCCGCCGGGCGCCGCGGACCGACCGCACCCGCGCCGGCCTGCTGCTCTGGGGCGGCTGGACGCTGGTCACCGGCCTCGTGTTCAGCTTCATGAGCGGCACGATGCACCCGTACTACACGGTGGCGCTGGCGCCGGGGATCGCCGGTGTGCTGGCTGTCGGAGGGCGTGCGCTGTGGCAGCAGCGGCGGGCGTCGGTGTGGCCGCGGGTCACCCTCGCGCTCGCGGTGGCCGCCACCGGTGCCTGGTCGTTCGCGCTGCTGGCCGCGAGCTCGGAGAACTTCACCTGGCTGCGCTGGCCGGTCGCGGCGCTCGCCCTGGTCGGGGCGGTCGCACTGGTGGCGGGCGGCCGGTGGCGGGGCGTGCTGCTGGTCGGGGTCACCGTGGCCGTGCTCTCCGGCCTCGCCGGCACGAGCGCCTACGCCGTCGCGACGGCGTCGGTCGCCCACACCGGCAGCATCCCGTCCGTCGGGACCACCTCGGGCTCGTTCGGCTCGTCGGGCACCGACGGCGGCCTGCCTCCGGGAGCGGCGTCGGGCGCCGACGGGGGACAGGGTGCTCCCACCGGGATGCCCGAGGGCGGTCAGGGTCTCCCGAGTGGCGCCGACCGCGGTCAGGACGGTCAGGACGGTCAGGGTGGACCCGGCGGCGGCACGGGCGGCATGGGCGGCGGGACGAGCGCCGAGCTGACCGCGCTGCTCGGGTCGACCGACTCGTGCTGGTCGGCGGCGGTGTCGACCTCGCAGACCGCCGCCTCGCTGGAGCTGGCGTCGGGCACCGCGGTGATGTCGACCGGCGGCTGGGGCGGCTCCGACCCGGCGGTCACGCTGGCACGGTTCCAGCAGTACGTCGCCGAGGGGAAGATCCACTACTACGTCGGCGACGGCCAGGGCAGCAGGCCCGGTGGCGCGTCGGACTCCACGAGCAGCCAGATCGCCGAGTGGGTGGCGGAGAACTTCACGGCCACCACGGTGGGCGGCCAGACGGTCTACGACCTCACCACCTGACCCGCCGGAGCGCGTTCGCGCAGCTCAGGGCACGTCGTGAGCGGCGACCGACCCTCTAGGGGCGGTTGCCGCTCACGGGTCCGTCAAGACTCCGTCCGCGTGCGTCTCCCCACCGCACGTCGCCTGTTCGCAGGATGGGCACCACGGGTTCGCGACCGCATGATCTGGATCGGTACACGGACGCCGGACGAGGGGGAGCCCGCCGATGGTGGTCACCACCGCACGGACCCACACCCGCCCGCCGGGCGCGGGCGGCCGGTTCCGGGCCCTGGTCCGCGAGGCCCGGTCGTGGCCGACGATTCTGATGATCGCGCTGTGCCTGCTCGCCGGCATCCCGCTGACCATCGCGCTGACCCCGGACCAGGAGCTGAGGATCCTGGGCCAGCACATCTCCGTCGGCGCCCGCACCCCCGACCTCTCGCTCGAGGGCCCGGCCCGGCTCGTCCAGATCGGCAACACCGAGCTCGACATCCCGCGGCTGCAGGTCGTCGGACCGTTGCGCCCGCAGCTCGAGATGGGCCCGGTCCAGCGCAACGACGACGCCGCCCGCGTGCTGAACCCGGACACCACCGCCGAGGCGACCGCCCAGGCCGTCGACCAGCTGCGGACCGGGTTCGTGAACTGGTACCTGCTCGGGACGCTCGGGGTGGTCGGCACGGCCCTGGCCGCCGCCGCGCTGGTCGGCTGCGCGCGGGTGCTCGGGATCCTGCGCCGGGAGAAGGCGAGCGAGCACGTCACGG
Organism: Pseudonocardia sp. NPDC049154; assembly: GCF_040648315.1. NCBI lineage: Bacteria > Bacillati > Actinomycetota > Actinomycetes > Pseudonocardiales > Pseudonocardiaceae > Pseudonocardia > Pseudonocardia sp. NPDC049154. Next base: position 6,317 of record NZ_JBEZDN010000134.1, on the reverse strand, counting down.
TGGCCGACGTCTGGCACCGCTGCTCCGGCACCATCGGCCGGATGTCCCTGCTCGCGGTCACCGTGTCCCTGGTGGCCTGGGGCGCGTGCGGCGCGCTGGCCTACACCGGCACCATGCGCGGGCTCGCGCAGGTGAGCTCGCTGTCCGACCTGGTCGGCAGTGCCCGCGTCACGCCGGCGCCGGTCGGCCCGCCCGTCTTCGGCTACGCGGGCGCGGTGATCGGCGACTCCCGCGCCGCGCGCGTCGGCGGGCCGCCCGTGGCCGAGCCCGAGGGTGACGACGTCGCGTGCGAGCGCAGCGCCGACTCCCTCGCCGCCGAGCTGGGCGCCATGGTCCCCGGCCGCGTCCGCAACCTCGCCTGCCCGAGCGCGACCGTCGCGCAGGGGCTGCGCGGGCCGCAGCAACGCGGGAACGTGCAGGTCCCGGCCCAGGTCGCGCTGCTCAAGCAGATGCAGGACCTGAAGTTCGTGGTGGTCGCCGTCGGGCCCAACGACGTCGGCTGGTCGGACCTGATCAAGTACTGCTACGGCGTCGAGACCTGCGACGACAACCTCACCCGCGGCGAGTTCGACTACCGGATGGCCGCCTTCGACCGTGACTACGCGGCCCTGCTCGAGGACCTCGCGGCGCTGCCCGGCAGGCCCCAGGTCGTCGTCATGACCTCCTACGACGCCTTCCCCCGGGACACCGACCCGGCCTGCCCGGACGCGCGCGGCCCGTCGTACGCGGTCGGCCTCACCCAGGACAAGATCGACCTGCTGACGGACCGCAACGACCAGCTCAACGACGTGCTCCGGGCCGGGGCCGAGAAGTACGGGTTCACCGTGGCCGATCCCGGCCTGACCCTGCTGTGCAGCACCGGCACGGACGGGCTCGGCCCCGACCTGCAGGGCCTCACCGACCCGTTCGCCTTCCACCCGACGGCCGTCGGGTCGCTGCGGCTCGCCGCGACGGTGGCCCGCGCCGTGCGCCCGCTCGGCGACTGATCCGCACCGACTGATCCACACCGACTGATCCACACCGACTGATCCACACCGACTGATCCACACCACACCCGCCCGCAGGCGACTGCTGGGACGATGGCGGCATGGCCACGCCGATCGACCTGTCCCCGGAGGAGCACGCGCGCCCCGGCGCCGTCACCGACCCGCGCGAGGTGCTGCGTCTCGGCGGCGCACCGCTGCCGCTGACCGTCCCGGCGCGGCTCTACGTCTGCGGGATCACCCCGTACGACGTGACGCACCTCGGGCACGCGGCGGCCTTCGTCTGGGCCGACACGGCGGCGCGCGTGATCCGGATGACCGGCGTCGAGACGGTGGTGACCCGCAACGTCACGGACGTCGACGACGTCCTGACCCGGGTCGCGGCCGAGCGTGGCCGCGCCTTCGACGAGTTCGGGCTGACCCAGGAGTACTACGTCGAGCGGGACATGGCCGCCCTGCACGTGCGCCCGCCGACGCACTCGCCGCACGCGCGCCACCACGTCGCGCACGTGGTCCGGCTGGCGATCGCGCTGCTCGCGGCCGGGGCCGCGTACGAGCGCGACGGGTTCGTCTACTTCCGCGGCGCGGGCGTCGCCGCGGGCCGGGACCGCGACCGGGCCCTGGAGCTGCTGGCCGAGAACGGCGACGATCCCGCCGACCCGCGCCGCGACGACCCGTTCGACGTCCCGGTGTGGCGGCCGTCGGGGGAGGGGGACCCGGCCTGGCCGAGCCCGTGGGGTCGCGGCCGCCCGGGCTGGCACGCCGAGTGCGCGGCCATGGCGCTGGCCACCCTCGGCGGGGTCGTCGACGTCCTGGCCGGCGGGGCCGACCTGTCCTTCCCGCACCACGCCTACCAGGTCGCGATGGCCTCGGCGGCCACCGGCAGCGCCCCGTTCGCCCGCCGCGAGCTGCGGGCCGGGACGGTCGGGATCGACGGCGCCAAGATGGCCAAGTCGTCCGGGAACCTGGTGCTGGTCCACGACCTGCTGCGCGAGGCGCCGGGGCCGGCGGTGCGGCTCATGCTGCTCGACCGGGCGTGGTCGCGGCCGTGGGACTACCGCCCGGAGGCGCTCGACGACGCGGCCGCGCTGCTGGAGCGGCTGTACGTCGCGGGGGGCCGGCGAGGCGACTCGCCCGCAGCCGTCGGGGAGGTCCGGGCCGCCCTGCTCGCGGACCTCGACGTCCCGCGGGCGCTGCGGATCGCCGTCGACGCCGGTGGCGACGCCGCACGCCAGGTCCTCCGCACGCTCGCCCTGCAGTAGCTACCCGGGAGCCGGCCGCGCCTCCGCGGCGTAGGCGCGGCGGAATGCGGCCACCCCGGCGAGCGCGACGGCCTCGAGGTCCTCGGGGACCGCGGACGCGTCGAACAGAGCCCGGTCGAGCGGGGCGCCCAGGACGAGGAAGGCGAGATGCTCGGCGGCCCGCTGCGGGTCGTCGACGGCGAGCCCTGGCTGGTCCCGCAGGTGCCCGGCCAGGGTGCGCATGACCAGGCCGGGTGCCCGGTCGTAGTACTCCACGGCGAGCTCGGGGAACCGCCGCGACTCGCCGATCAGCAAGCGGCGCAACGGGAGCACCCGCGGGCCGAGCACCGAGCCGGCGAGCCGTACCGCCACGCCCTCGAGCCCCTCGGCCGCGATGCCGGCTGCCAGCTCGCGGGAGAAGCGCTCGGCGATCGTGATCGACTCCTCCACCACGGCCCGGAACAGCGCCTCCTTGCCGCCGTAGATGTTGTAGACGGTCCGCTTGGCGACGCCCGCCTCGGCGGCGATGAGGTCGACGTTGGCCCCGACGTAGCCGTGGGCGACGAAGTGGTCGTGCGCGGCGGCGAGGATCAGCGCGCGCGAGCGGGTGACCCGAGGATCCTCCGGCACGGCACCTCCTGGTTGGCGTTCGGAGGCTACTCCTGCACTCTTCGGTGCAGTTGTGCACCGACTCGTGCAGAAGAGGACGTCGACCGATGGCCCGTGACGGCGTGGACATGGCAGCCGCGACCACCCGTGCGCTGCTGGGCTGGGGCGTGGTCGCCGGGCCGTTCTACCTGGTGTTCGGCCTGGTCCAGGCGCTGACCCGGAGTGGCTTCGACCTGGCCCGGCACCCGCTGAGCGCGCTGCTCCTGGGCGACCTCGGCTGGTTGCAGCTGCTGAACTTCCTGCTGACGGGCCTGATGACGGGTGCCGCGGCGGTCGGCTTCGCCCGCGCGCTCCCGGGGCGCACCGGGCGTCCCGCGGGAGCTCTGCTCGGTCTGTACGCGCTCTGCCTCGTGCTCAGCGGTCTCTTCCCACCGGACCCCCTCCGCGGCTACCCACCCGGTGCGCCGGAGTCGGTGAGCAGCAGCGGGGTGGTGCACCTGGTGTGCGGCGGGATCGGTTTCCTCGCCCTGGGCGCGGCGGCGCTGGTCGTCGCGCGCGAGTTGTCGACGCCGTCGTGCTCCCGGGTCGCCGGCGTGGTCGTGATCGCCGGGTTCCTCGGCGGCGCTGCCCTGTCCGGCGGCGGATCCGGGGTCGCGCTGCTGTGGGTGGCGGTCCTGGCCGGGTGGGCGTGGCTGACCGCCGCCTCCGCGGCGGTCTACCGGACGGTGCCGCACCCGGTGGTCGCGCGGCGGGCATGAGTCCTCCCGCTCAGCCCACCTCGACGACCGGGAGGTGGTGCACCGGGAAGTCGACCGAGTTGGCGATGAAGCAGGTCTCCGACGCCTCGTGGTGCAGGAGCTCGGCCCGGTGCCGCATCGCCTCCTCGGCGACCCGAACCCGCGGGCGGAGCACGACCTCCGTGAAGTTGCCCCCGTACGTCGCCGACTCCTCCATGGTCCCCTCGGCGGCGTCCGTGTAGCCGGTGACCACGACCCCGTCGCGCGCGCAGAGCGCCAGGTAGCTGAGCATGTGGCACTGCGCGAGCGCGGCCACGAGCAGCTCCTCCGGGTTCCACCGCGCCGGGTCGCCGCGGAAGGCAGTGTCGGCGCTCCCGGCCAGCACCGGCTTGCCCTCGGCGACGACGTCGTGGGCGCGCGAGTAGGAGCGGTAGTCCGCGGTCCCCGAGCCCTGGTCGCCGGTCCACCGGACGGTGACCGCGTAGTCGTGCGTGCGTCCCATCCGTGCCCTCCCGTCACCCCGCCTCCCGACGGTAGGGCCGCAGCGCCTCGACCGGGACCGGGTACCCGTCCTCGACCCCGCCTGAGAACGCCGAAGGCCCCCTGTCACCAGGGGGCCTGTCTCGGGTGGTGGGCGATACTGGGATTGAACCAGTGACCTCTTCCGTGTCAAGGAAGCGCTCTCCCACTGAGCTAATCGCCCGAGGCGGAGGCGGGAATCGAACCCGCGTACAGGGCTTTGCAGGCCCTTGCCTAAGCCACTCGGCCACTCCGCCCGAGGTCCCCCGGATGGTTTCGCGGGGATCGGACCTGGAGGCCCAGGCAGTGAATACGTGGTTTCCTCCGAGCGGACGACGGGACTCGAACCCGCGACCCTCACCTTGGCAAGGTGATGCGCTACCAGCTGCGCTACGTCCGCATGCACTCGGTTTCCCGGTGCTCGCCGGGGCTGCTCGCTCCGACGTGAAGAACATTAGCGCAGGGTCCCCGGGGGCTCCAAACCGACCCCCCTGTTTCCCCGCGCCGGGCCCCTGACCTGCACGAACGGGCCGCAGGGAGTGCTGCGGCCCGACGGGCGCGGTCGGGGTCAGTCGCGGGCGCCGTCGCTGGAGTTGGGGGCGAGGAGCTGGTCCAGGGCGGCGTCGAAGTCCAGCCACGAGTACTCGGTCGCCGGCGGCACGCACTCGAAGGTGCGGTCGAGGAATGCGGCCAGCGTCGCGGCGCACGTGGTGAACACCGCGTGACCGGACGGGGAGGCGAGCTCGACCTCGATCCGGGTCGGCTCGTGCGGGACCGGCTGGACCCGGACGTCGCCGGTGCCGGCCGGTCCGAGCAGGCCGTCGGCCAGCAGGTCGCGGGCGAACACCCAGTCCACCGGGCTGCCCTGGCCGGTCCGGAACGACGCCTGGACCGCGTACGGGTCCCGGCTGGAGTACGAGAGCTCGACCCGCACCGGGACCGGCGCCGAGTCCGGCGTGATGAGCTCGAACGTGGCCGGTTCGCGGATGATCGTGGGCTCGTCGCGCATCCTTGGTCCTCTTCCTCGTGCCGCGTGGTCCGTCGTGCGGAAGAACGAGCGGATCGCCAAGATGTGACGGGTCGGGGGACGTTCTCCGAGGACCGGATCGGTCGCTTTCACACGGACGGGTTAGTGCTGTTCCCGTGTCGGGTGTGCCCGACCTGCGAGGACGGGTGATCGCCCGGACGGCTGTGATCCACGTTTCAGGCCCGGTGTAGGTGAACCGCCGGCGGACCGGGGCCGAACACGAGGTTGTGAGGGACGCACTGGTGGCGGATGTCGCCGACGGAGCGGGACCGTCGCGGGGCCGTCCCCGCGGCCCGCGCCCGCCCGCCGGCCGGGCGGGGGCCGACGCGGCCCTCGTCGCCCGGCTGACCGAGGGGGACGACCGGGCCCTCGCAGAGATCTACGACCGCTACGGTCGCCCCGCCTGGTCCCTCGCGAGGCGCATCTGTGCCGACGACGGGCTGGCCGAGGACGTCGTCCAGGAGGTGTTCCTCACGCTGTGGCGTGACCCCGCGCGCTTCGACGCCGGTCGCGGTGCCTTCGCGACCTGGCTGCTGACGCTCGTGCACCACAAGGCGGTCGACGCCGTCCGGCGCGAGGCCACGATCCGGCGCCGCACGGTGCCGGTCGAGGACACCGACGAGGCTCCGACACCGGCCGGGCCGGGCGCGGACCGGGAGGCGCTGGGCGCCGTCGTCGCCGGGCAGGTGCGGGACGCCCTCGGCGGCCTGCCGGCCGAGCAGCGACAGGCCCTGGCGCTCGCCTACTACGGCGGCTACACCCAGCGAGAGGTCGCAACGCTCACCGGCGTCCCGCTCGGGACGGTGAAGTCGCGGATGTTCACCGGGCTGGCGCGGCTGCGGGCGGCCCTGGGCCCCCTGGCCGGCGACGGCCGGCTCGCAGACGGAGGTGCGTGATGACCGGGTCGCACGCGCGGGGCTGTCCCGCGGAGGAGCACGTCGTCGCGTGGGTGCTGCGGGCCGCCGGGCCGGAGGAGGAGGCGGAGGTGCGGCAGCACCTGCCGACCTGCGAGTCCTGCCGGGCCCTCGTCCGGGAGACGGAGGAGACCCTCGCCGTGCTCGGCGGCGCGGTCGAGCCGAGCGAGCCGCCCCCGCACCTGCGCGACCGCATTCTCGACGCCGCGGCGCGGACACCTCAGGAGCACCGGGCGCCGGAGCCGACCCCCCGGCCGTCGGCTCCGCCCGAGCCGGGGGAGGAGGCC
>NZ_JBEZDN010000133.1:0-21462 GCF_040648315.1 Pseudonocardia sp. NPDC049154 | reverse complement strand
GAACTGGCCGCCGCAGAGATCGAGCGTGCGCAGCGGGGCGTCGGCGGGACGGGGTGCGGACCGGCGCGGCAGGACCCGGCGCAGCGCGCGGGCCAGGGCCGAGAGCAGCCGGTCGGCGTCGCGGAGCAGGAGCCCGGACACCACGGTGGCGACGGCGTGGCCCGCCAGCATCGACGGGCCGGACGCGATCCCGGTGTGGTCGTGCCCGAGGAGCTCCAGCATCTCGTGCAGCACGAACTGGCCGCCGCCGAGAACGAGCAGGGTGCCGACCGGCCCGCGCACCCGCTCGGCCGTGGACGTGACGGCCAGCGCGAGCAGCGGGAGCAGCACGACGAGCAGCCCGAGGTCGGGCAGGGTGCCACCACCGGCCAGGTGGCCGAGGGCGGTCAACAGGGTGCTGAGCGAGGCCAGGACGGCACCGCGCAGTACCCGCGCGTGGGCCGGTCCGGTCGTCGGGCCGGCCCCGGACGGGCCGGGCCGGGACTGCATGGGCACAGACGGTAGCCGAGCCCCGGCCCGGTTCCGGTGTGGGTCGGGTTACGGACGGATCCCGAGGAGGTCGAGCAGCTGGTCCTCGGTCCGGTCGAGCTCGCCCGCGACCGCCCGGAACGCGGTACGGCGACGGGCCGACGGCATCTGCTCGGCGGCCCGGACGGCCACGGCCAGGTCCGCGAGCCGGGGCCGCGTCTCGCGGACGAAGGAGGTCGCGGCGGGTGTGGCGTCGGGGGAGTTCTCCAGCTCGGTGAGCGCCTCGCCCGCGCGGGAGATGCGGGCGTGCAGGGCGCCGCCGCGGCCGCTGTAGCGGCCGAGCTGGTCCGCCGACACGCCGAGCTGCCGGGCGCGGTGCGCGTCCCAGCGGTCCCGGGCGACCGCACCCGCGGCGATCGCGTAGGGCGCGAGCAGCGGCGCGACGGCCTTCCCGACGGCGATCAGCCGCTTCGTGTGCGCGGGCGTGAGGTCCTTGGGGGCGGCGGTGCCGGCCTCCTTGGACAGCGCCTTCTGCGCCTTCCCGGCCTCCTTGCGGGCCTTCTTGGCCGCCTTCCGCCCGGGCTTGTCCGAGGCGACGGCCTCGACGGCGGCCAGCGCGGTCCCGGCGGCGCGGCTCACCGAGTCGCCGGCCTGCTCGGCCGCCCGGCGGGCCTTGCGCTCCGCTTTCTCGGCGGCCTTCGCCGCCTTCTTCTCGATCTTCGCGGCCTTCGCGGCGGCAGGCGACCCACCTCGTCGCAGTGCCATGTGTCCCGTGCCTCCCGCGTCGCGTGCCCGTTCCCGGTGATCAGCGGCAGCCTAGAGGGCGTGGCGCGCCGTGGCAGGCGCGGAGTTGTCGGTGTCGGTCTCTACCCTCGGGTGTGTGACGGCGACGATCAGCGGTGCGGGCGGGCAGGCGGGCCCCGGTGGCCCCGTGCCCGGGCGCGGCGAGGGGTCGGCGCCCGCCTCCCACGTTCCCCTGCTCGACGCGGCGGCCACGACCCGGTGCCGGCGCCGGGTGCACCTGGACCACGACCCGTCGGCCGCCTCGGCGCCGCGGGCCCTGCCCGACCCGGCGCTGGAGCAGCGCCGGGCGGACGTGCGGGAGCACCGCGCCCGGATCGCCGCGGTCGTGTCCGGCGCGCAGCCGGCGGCGTGGTCGGCGGTGCCCGAGGGCCTGCCGGCCGCGGAGCGTGCCCGGCTGACGGGGGAGCTGGTCGCCGCGGGCGCCGGCGTGATCGGCGGGGCGGTGCTGCCGATCGACCCGGCGGGCCGGCGCGGCTCGGCCGAGCTCCTGGTCCGGGTGCCCGGCGGCGGGTACGTGCCCGTGATCGTCGTGCGGCACCGGATCACCGATCCCGGCGCCGGTGCGGCCACCACCCCGCTCGGTGCGCCGTTCCCGCAGCTCGCGGTGGAGGACGAGGAGCGGAAGGTGCGCTCGCAGCCGCGGGACCTCCTGCGGCTCGCGCACCTCACCCGGATGCTGCGGACGGCGGGCTGGGCCCCGCCCGCCGAGGTCGAGGGCGCGGATCGGGGCGGCGTCGTCGGTCTCGACGCGGACGTGGTGGTGTGGCACGACCTGCGGGCCGGGCACTGGCCGGGCGACCGCAGCACCCTCGAGGAGTACGACGAGCGGTTCGCCGACCGCGCGGCCGTCGCGCTGGCGGCGGCCACCGGGGCCGAGCCGCTGGCCGAGCCGTCGCGGGTGCTGGAGTGCCGGCGCTGCCCGTGGTGGCCGACCTGCGAGGCGCAGCTCACCGCGGACCGGGACGTGAGCCTGGTGGTCCGCGGCGACACGGCCGTGGCGCTGCGCGAGATCGGGATCCGCACGGTCGACGAGCTGGCCGACCTCGACCCCGGGGCCGAGCCGCCGGTGCCGCTGCCCGGCACCCCGTTCCCCGACGTGGTGGCGCTGGCCCGGGGCTGGCGGCGCGGCCTGGCCGTGGCCCGGCGGGTGGAGCGGGTGCCGGTGTATCGCGCGGACGTCGAGGTCGACGTCGACATGGAGAGCTTCGGCGAGTCCGGCGCCTACCTGTGGGGCGCGGCGCTGTCCTATCCGGGCGGCCGCCGCGAGGGGGACGAGCCCGAGGGCTACCGCGCCTTCGCGACCTGGGAGCCGGTGCCCACGCCGGACGAGGGCCGCTCCTTCGCCGAGTTCTGGACCTGGCTCTCGGGCGTCCGGGCCGCCGCCGCGCGGACCGGCCGCACGTTCGCCGCCTATTGCTACAACGAGCAGGCCGAGAACCGCTGGCTGCTGTCCTCGGCCACCCGGTTCGCGGGCATGCCGGGCGTCCCGCCGGTCGAGGAGGTCCGCGAGTTCATCGCCGCGGACTGGTGGGTGGATCTGTTCGCCGTGGTCAACGAGTGGTTCCTGTGCGCGCAGGGCAAGGGGCTGAAGAAGATCGCCCCGGTCGCCGGGTTCAGCTGGCGGGACCCGGAGGCCGGCGGCGAGAACTCGATGCGCTGGTACCGGGACGCGGTGGGCATGGACGGCGCCCCGCCGGACCGGGCGCAGCGCGAGCGGCTGCTCGGCTACAACACGGACGACGTCATGGCCACGCAGGCACTGCGGGAGTGGATGACCTCGCGCGCCGTCGACGAGGTCCCGCTCGCCTCGGAGCTGTGACCGTGTCCGAAACCCGCCAGCGCGGGCCGGTGGCACCGGAGCATGCTGTCCGGGTGCAGCTGAGTTGGCGGATCGTCCCGGCGCCGGAGCCGATCGGCGCGCTCACCGTCGCGGTGAGCGAGGTCGGCCTGTGCCTGGTCGGGTTCGGGGCGGTGCCGGAGCGGGCAGCTGCGGCCGCCGGGCGGCTCGGCGCCGAGCCCGTGGAGGATTCGGCCGCAACCGAGACGGCGGCGGCGCAGCTCGGCGAGTACCTCTCCGGCGCCCGCCGGGCGTTCGACCTGCCGCTTGACTGGCGGCTCACCCACGGCACCCAGCGCACCGTGCTGCGGGCGCTGTTCGCGCACGTCCCGTTCGGGGCGACCACCACCTACGCGGAGCTGGCCGCGCTCAGCGGGGCGTACGAGGGCCACGGCTACACGGCCGCCCGCGGGGTCGGCTCGATCATGGGCTCGAACCCGATCCCGGTCGTCGTGCCGTGTCACCGGGTCATGGCGGCAGGTGGGCTCGGCGGGTTCGGCGGCGGCCGCGCGACCAAGGAGTGGCTGCTCGCGCACGAGGGCGTGCTGGCGCCGACCCTGTTCTGAGGCCCGTCAGCGGACCGGCCCGCTCTCGTCGCGGTCATGATCGCCGGTCGGGACCGAAAAGCGGCGGATCTGGCGCTCAGCGATCACAAGTGACGATCATGGACGGGCGCACGGCCTTCCGCCCCCGGGGGACCGGAACGAGCCTCGGTCGGCGACGGCGGCCGCCCGGTGCGAGGGTGGGGTCGTGGCACCCCGCACCTACGAGAAGCTCGGGCCCACCGGCGCGGCCGCGAGCACCCACCACCTCGGCACCTCCACCGCACTGACCGTGCTGGCCCGGGGCGGCAACGCCTTCGACGCCGCCGTCGCGGCCGGGTTCGTCCTGCAGGTCGTGGAACCGCACCTGTGCGGCCCCGGTGGCGAGGTCCCGGTCGTGTTCAGCACCGCCGCCGACCCGCGGCCCCGGGTGCTCTGCGGGCAGGGCGTGGCGCCCGCCGCGGCGACGATCGACCACTACCGCGCCGAGGGCTGCACGATCGTGCCGGGCACCGGGCTGCTCGCCGCCACCGTCCCGGGTGCCTGGGACGCCTGGTTGATCCTCCTGCGCGACCACGGGACCTGGGAGCTGGCCGACGTCCTGGCCCCCGCGCTGGGCTACGCCGCCGGCGGGTTCCCGCTGGTCCCGCGCATCCCGGACACGATCGCGACCGTCGCGGAGCACTTCCGCACGCACTGGCCGAGCTCGGCCGCGCAGTGGTTGCCGGAGGGCGGGATCCCGCGTCGGTCGCACCGGCTGCCGGTGCTCGCGGCGACCTGGGAGCGGCTGCTCGGCGAGGCGCAGGGGCCGAGCCGCGAGGCGCGCATCGACGGGGCCCGGGCGGCCTGGTACCGCGGGTTCGTCGCCGAGGCCGTCGACCGCTTCTGCCGCACCCCGGTGCGCGACGAGACGGGCCAGGACCACGCCGGCGTGCTCACCGCCGACGACCTCTCCGGCTGGTCCGCGACCTACGAGGACGCCCTGGTCGTCGACGCCGGCGCGGGCTGGCAGGTCGCGAAGTGCGGCCCGTGGTCGCAGGGCCCGGCACTGGCACAGGCGCTGCGCCTGCTCGACGGCACCGACCTGACCTACGCCGACGGGATCGCCACCGCGGACACCGTGCACGTCACCGCGGAGGCCGCGAAGCTCGCGTTCGCCGACCGCGAGGCCTGGTACGGCGACAGCGCACCGGTGCCGATGGCCGACCTGCTGGCGGAGGACTACACCGCCGCCCGGCGCCGGTTGATCGGCGAGCTGGCCTCCCGCGAGCTGCGGCCCGGTGCGCCGGGCGGCCGCGAGCCGCGGCTCGCGGCGCTGGCCACGGACCACGACCGGCCGATCGGCAAGGGCACCGAGGGCCCCGGCACCGGCGAGCCCACGGTCGCCCGGCTGGGTGCGGGCGCCGCGACCGGCGAGCCCGCGCCGAGCGAACCCACCCTGACCCGGCAGGGCGTGGCGCGCGGGGACACGGTGCACATCGACGTCGTCGACGCGGCCGGGAACCTGGTCTCCGCGACGCCGTCGGGCGGCTGGCTGCAGTCCTCGCCGGCGATCCCCGAGCTGGGGTTCTGCCTGGGGACGCGGGCCCAGATGTTCTGGCTGGAGGAGGGCCTGCCCAGCTCGCTGGTGCCGGGCCGGCGGCCGCGCACCACCCTCTCGCCCAGCCTCGGCCTCCGCGACGGGGAGCCCCGCATCGCCTTCGGCACCCCCGGCGGCGACCAGCAGGACCAGTGGCAGCTGTGCTTCCTGCTCGCCCACACCCGCGCGGGGCTCGACCTGCAGGCGGCGATCGACGCCCCGGCCTGGCACACGACGTCCTTCCCCGCCTCGTTCGCGCCGCGCGGCTGGGAGCCGGCGGGGCTGGTCGTCGAGTCGCGGCTCGGCGCGGACGCGGTCGACGAGCTCGCCCGCCGCGGCCACCGGGTCACCGACGCCGGGCCGTGGGCACTGGGCCGGCTCTCCGCCGTCGGACGGGGGGACGACGGCCTGCTCGCGGCCGCCGCCGACCGCCGCAGCGGCGTGGGCTCCGCCGCCGCCCTGTGAGAATCGCACTATGGTTCCACAACGCAGATTTCGGGCCCGGAGAACCGCATTATGGTTCCATAATGCGCCAATTCTGTCCCTGAGAACGCGTTATGGCTCCATAACGCACTCCGACAGTGCGCTATGGAGCCATCCGTCCAGGAGATGTCAGCCGAGGACGGCCTGGATGTCGATGTCGATCCGGAGTGTGCGCCCGATCGCCAGCACGCCGGCGAGGACGCTCTGGTTCCAGGAGATCGCGAAGTCGTCCCGGGAGATCTCGGTGGTGGCCGAGAAGGCCGCCCGGGTGCCGCCCCACAGGTCGGGGCCGGTGCCGCGGTACTGGACGTCGAGCGCGACCGGCGCGCTCACGCCCTTCAGGGTGAGCACCCCGTCGACCCGCCAGTGCCGGGTGTCGATCCGCACGAGCCCGTCGGACTTGTAGCTGATCTCCGGGTAGACGTCGATGTCGAGGAAGTCCGCGCTGCGCAGGTGCGCGTCCCGGTCGGCGTCGTCGGAGTCGACGCTGCCCGGGTCGATCGAGACCTCCACCGAGCTGTTCTCCAGCGGGTCGGCCACCTGGATGCGGCCGCCGAAGCCGCGCAGCCGGCCGTGGATCCGGCTCATGCCCAGGTGCAGGGCGGTGGCGCGGATGCTCGAGTGGTGCGGGTCGATCGTCCAGGTCCCCGGCATGGGCAGGACGTCGCCGCCCACCTTGGCCAGCTCCAGCACGCCCATCGTGGAGCGCTCACCGGCCACCTGGACCGTGCGCGCGGCGGGCTCGTGCCCGGCCGCCGCCGCGATCACCGTGTACGGGCCCTGGTCGAGCCCCTCGATCACGAACCCGCCGTCCTCGCGGCTCGCCGCGCGGCCGCGCTGCACACCCGTCGCGTCGACGGCCGTCAGCGTGCCCCCGGTGACGGGCCAGCCGTCCGGGGTCATCAGCCTGCCGGTCACGTCGCTCATCGGATTCCCTCCGTCGTCCCGTTCTGCGTCGCCGCGGTCCCGGCCGTCCCGTTCTGGGCCGCCCCGTTCTGCAGCGCCCCGTTCTGGGCCGCACCGTTCGGGACGGCGCCGTGCTGCGCGGGGGCCGGGAACTCGACGTCGGCCGTGGTCACCCCGCCGGAGCCCACCTGCACCACCGACGCCACCGGCGCGTAGCCGCTGGCCGTGAGCGTGTAGGTCCCGCCGGGCAGGTTCTCGAAGACGAACGAGCCGTCCGGGCCCGTCACGGTCGACGCGACCACGGTGCCCCGCCCGTCGATCAGGGTCGCGAGCGCCTCGCCGACGCCGCGGCCGTCGCTGGCGGCCACCACCGTGCCGACGAGCCGGGCCCGCCGGGGCAGCTCGACGTCGTGGTCGGTCACCAGCCCGGTCCGCAGCTCGACCGCCGCGGCGACCGGCGCGAACGTGGGCCCGGTGACGGTCAGCGTGTACCGCCCCTCGGGGACGCCCTCGAGCCGGTAGCGCCCGCCGGCGTCGGGCCGGCCGGTGGCGGCGACGTCGCCCCGTGCGTCGATCAGGGTGAGGGTGGCGTCGTCGATCGGCGTGCCCTCGGCGTCCCGGACGAGCCCGCGGACCGCGCAGGTGCCGGCGAGCGGGACGTCGTGCCGGACGGGCCGGTCCGCCACCGCCACCATCGCCGCGTACGGCTGGAAGGCGCCGGAGGTGGCGACCACGAGGTACGTGCCGCCGTGGGCCAGCGGGATGCGGTACCCGCCGTCCGGGCCGGTCACGGCGCGGCCCTCCTGGTGCCCGCCCGGGTCGGTGACGGTCACGACCGCCTCGGCCAGCCCGGCGCCGTCGGCGCGGTGCACGATGCCGTTGACCTCGGGTCCGGGGCCGTACGCGCCGGCAGCACCCGCCGCGGCCGGCTCGGCCGGCTCGGTCGGATCGGCCGGCAGGGGCACCGGCTCCCCGACGAGGTGGTGCCGGCCACCGTCGAGGGGTCCCTGCCCGGTGCCGTTGCGGGCGGCCACGGCCTCGGCGACGGTCCCCGGGCGCGACCCGGTGTGACCGTTGCCGGGGTGCCCGTTGCCCGTGTGCCCGTTGCCGGTGTGCAGGGCCTGGAACTCCTCGATCGGCTCGACCGCGGCGGTCACGGCCGCGGGGGCGGGCGGGGTGCCGGCCTCCTCGGCCAGCCGGGCCTGGGCGCCGGACATGGTGCGCAACGGCAGCTCCTTGATGAACAGCACGATGACGAACGCCAGCGCGATCACGCAGGCGGCGACCAGGTAGGTCAGCGTCATCGCGTCGGTGAACCCGACCAGGAACGGCCGGGCGAGCCGGGCGTCGATCTGCTGCAGGAACGCGGAGTCGTTGAGGACTCCGGAGGCTGCCGAGAGGTCGCCGGCCTGCGCGCCCTGCACGATCTGCTGGTTGGCGGGGTTCGCCACCACCGCCGGGTCGGTGAGGGCCGAGCGGAAGACCTGCCCGGCGTCGCCCCGGAAGGCGGCCGTGATCTTGTCGCCGACCGTCGAGAACATGATCGACAGGAAGATGGCGGTACCGAGCGTGCCGCCCATCTGCCGGAAGAAGGTCGACGACGCCGTCGCCACGCCCATGTCCCGCGCGGGCACGGCGTTCTGCACGGCCAGCACCAGCGTCTGCATGCAGCACCCGAGCCCGAGCCCGAACATCGCCATGTAGAGGTCGAACTCCCAGAGCGGGATGTCCACGCTGAGCCGGAAGTGCAGGATCACCAGCGCGCCGGCCATGAGCGCGGTGCCGATGACGGGGAAGACCTTGTAGTGCCCGGTCCGGGACGTCACCTGGCCGGACACGATCGAGGCCGTCATGATCCCGCCGACGAGCGGCAGCATGAGGAAGCCGGACTCGGTGGGGGTGACCCCGTGCACGATCTGCAGGAACTGGGGGAACAGGGCGATGCCGCCGAACATCCCCATGCCGATCACGACCCCGGCCATGCTGGTCAGGCTGAACACCCCGTTGCGGAACAGGCGCAGCGGCAGCAGCGCGTCGTCGCCGTAGCCGCGCTCGCAGAGGATGAAGGCCGCGATGCCGATCGCGCCGACGATGTAGCAGACGATCGCGGAGTTGGAGCCCCAGCCCCACTCCCGGCCCTGCTCCGCGACGATCAGCAACGGCACCAGGCCGATGGCGAGGGTGAGGGCCCCGGGCCAGTCGATCCGGTGCGGGCGCGGGATGTGCGGGACGTTGAGGACCTTCGCCACGACCACCAGGGCGACGGCGCCGATCGGCACGTTGACCAGGAAGATCCAGCGCCAGCCGTCGATCCCGGCGAGGGTGGCCTGGCCGGAGAAGACGCCGCCGATGACCGGGCCGAGCACGCTCGACGTGCCGAACACGGCGAGCATGTAGCCCTGGTACCGGGCCCGCTCCCGCGGCGGCACGATGTCCCCGAGGATCGTCAGGGCCAGCGCGAACAGGCCGCCGGCGCCGAGGCCCTGCACCGCGCGGAAGCCGGCGAGCATGTACATCGACGTGGCGAAGGTGCACAGCACCGACCCGACGATGAAGATCGAGATCGCGGCGAGGAACAGCGGCTTGCGGCCGAAGATGTCGGAGAGCTTGCCGTAGAGCGGCGTGCTGATCGTGCCGGTGATCAGGAACGCGGTCGTGGCCCAGGCCTGCTGGGAGAGCCCGCCCAGATCGTCGGCGATGGTGCGGATCGCGGTCGAGACGACGGTCTGGTCGAGCGCGGCCAGGAACATGCCGAGCATGAGCCCGATCAGGATCGTCACGATCTGCTTGTGCGACAGCTCACCGCCCCGGTCGGTCGGAGGGGCCGGCCGCGTGGGCGCGGCGGCGGCGGGTGGGCTGGTCATCGGGGGTCCCCCTCGGTCGTGCGCTGGAGATCGGCGACGAAGCGGCCCAGCAGGTCGGCGAACTGGCCGCGGGACTCGGGGGTCCAGTCGGCCAGGGCGTCGACGAGCTGGCCGGCCCGGCGCCGGCGTTCGGTGTCGAGGACCCGGTGGCCCTCGGTGGTCGCGGCGAGCAGGCTGGCGCGGCCGTCCTCGGGGTCGGCGCGGCGCTCGACGAGCCCGGACCGGACCAGGCCGGCGACCTGCCGGCTGATGGTCGACGGGTCCGCGCACATCGCCGCGGCGATCTCCCCGGAGCGCTGCGGGCCCTCGGTGGCCAGCCGCGCGAGCAGCGGGAACGCCGCCGTCTCGAGCTCGGCCCGGTAGGCCGGCGCCACCCGCTTGACCAGCCGCATGAGCATCACGATCTGGTGCACCAGCCGGTCGGCGACGTCGATGTCCCGGTCGTCGACGAGCCTCTCGGAGAGCGCGGGCGCGCCGTCGATCTCGGCCGTCATGCCTGCTCCCGATGGTCTCTTTACCTCTACTTTGCGTGTATCACGCAACGAGTTGCTGAACGCAAGCATGAACCCGCGCGGCCTCCCGCGCAAAGCGATTACCCCCTCCTCGGCGGTGATCCGCACCACCCGGCCGGGTTACCGTGCCCCCGTGGCGCGGCCGACGGTGGTGGAGAACGTCTTCGATCCCCGGGTGTTCGCCCGCGGCGTCCCGCACGAGGCGCTGCGCCGGCTGCGGGACGACGCGCCGGTCTCCTGGCAGGAGGAGCACGAGGTCGGCATCTGGCCCGCCGGCCCGGGCTACTGGGCGGTGACCCGCTACGACGACGTCCGGCACGTCCTGCGCAGCCCGGCGGACTTCTCGTCGTCGCTCGGGGCCACGCAGATCCGCGATCCCGACCCGGCCGACCTGCCGTTCATCCGCCGGATGATCCTCAACATGGACCCGCCCGAGCAGGTCCGGCTGCGCACGCTCGTGACCGGCGCGTTCACCCGTCGTCGGCTGGAGCGGTTCGCCGCGACGGTGCGGGAGCGGGCGGCGGTGCTGCTCGACGCCGTGGCGGCGCGGGGGAGCTGCGACCTGCCCGCCGACGTCACGGACGACTTCCCGCTGCAGAACCTCGCCGACCTGCTCGGCGTGCCCGCGGCGGACCGCGCGCAGCTGCTGCACTGGACGAACCGGGTGATCGGCTACCAGGACCCCGAGCACGCCCACGTCGTGCTCGACGCCGACGGCCGGCCGGTCAACCCGCGCTCGCCCGCGCAGCTCGCGGACATGTTCGCCTACGCCGAGGAGCTGGCCGAGGCCAAGCGCCGGCATCCGGCCGACGACGTGATGACCGCCCTGGTGCAGGCGGAGGTCGACGGCGAGCGGCTCACCGACGCCGAGCTCAAGATGTTCTTCTTCCTGCTGGTCATCGCGGGCAACGACACCGTCCGCAGCGCCCTGCCCGGCGGCGTGCTGGCCCTCGTCGAGCACCCGGGGGAGTACGCCCGGCTGCGCGCCGATCCCGGCCTGCTGCCCGGGGCGATCGAGGAGATGCTGCGCTGGCACCCGCCGGTGCTGACCTTCCGCCGCACCGCCGCCCGGGACCTGGAGCTCGGCGGGCAGGCGATCGCGGCGGGGGACAAGGTCGTCGTCTACCACGTCTCCGCGCACTACGACGAGCGCCGCTTCCCCGACCCGCACCGCTTCGACCTCGGCCGCACGCCCAACGACCACCTGGCCTTCGGGCAGGGGCCGCACCTCTGCCTGGGCGCGGCGTTCGCCCGGCTGCAGCTGCGGGAGTTCCTCACCGAGTTCCTCACCGGGCTGCCGCAGGTGGAGCTCGCGGGCGAACCGCGGCGGCTGACCTCGAACTTCATCAACGGCGTCACCCGGCTGCCGTTGCGCTGGTGACCCCCGTCTAGTCTCCGCCGCAGCGATCACGGGAGGCGTGCCAGTGGGTCGGACGGGCCGGATCGGGAGTGCGGTCACGGGGTTCGCGTTCGTGCTGGCGCTCGCCGGGTGCGCCCAGCCCGGGCAGCTCGGCCAGCCCGCGCCGGCCACCGCCGCGGCCCCTGCTCACGCGGCTCCCGCCGCCGCGGGATCAGCGGCCCCGGCCGGTCCGCAGACGGTCGGGCAGGGCGTCGTCGACATCCCGCTGCGGTTCCGGACCCCCGCGCCCGCCGACTACACCGTGCGGACCCTCGATCTCGCCCCGGGCGAGGCCCTCGGCTGGGAGACCCACCCCGGCACCGAGCTGACCCTGCTCGACGCCGGCCAGGTCGCCGTGCAGGAGGCCGGCGCCTGCGCGCCGCGGGTGCTCGCACCGGGCCAGGTCGCCGTGGTGGGCGAGGGGGTGGCGCACGTCGTGCGCAACACCGGCACGGAGCCCGCCCGGCTGGTCGTCACCAGCTTCCTCGCCCAGGGCGTGCCCGGGGCCACCCCGGTGCCCCCGGCGTGCCCGGAGGAGTCGCCGGCCGTTCCTGGATAACGATCCGACGCTCCAGCCTGCGCCGGGCGGCGGCACCCCCTACGATCGCGCGATCTGAGCCGACGGCGTCTCAGGAGCGTGTCCGATGGCGAACGGGATCGAGTTCGACCGGCGACGGTTCCTCCAGGTCACGGGGCTGGCGGCGCTCGGAGGAGCGCTCGTCGCCTGCGGGGGCGGGGGAGGCGCGGGAGCCCCTGCGCCCACCCGGGCCGCCCCGCCGGGCACCTTCACCGCGCCGTCGACGCCGTTGAGCGGCTCCCTCTCCCTCCTCATGTGGAGCCACTTCGTCCCGGCGCACGACGCCTGGTTCGACCCGTGGGTGAAGGACTGGGGGTCGAAGGTCGGGGTGGCCGTGACCGTCGACCACATCAACTACGCCGAGCTGCCCGCCCGCACGCAGGCCGAGATCCAGGCGAAGCAGGGCCACGACCTGATCCTGCACATCGCCCCGGTGCCCCAGTACGAGCCGAGCGTGCTCGACCTCACGGACGTCGTGACCGAGGCGGAGAAGCGGCACGGCACCCAGCTGGACCTGTGCCGCCGGTCCAGCGTCAACCCGACGACGAGGAAGTTCTTCGCCTACGCCCCCGCCTGGGTGCCGGACCCGGGCGACTACCGGCAGAGCCTGTGGGCGCCCGTCGGGCTGGCGAACGGTCCCGCGAGCTGGGACGACCTGCTGCGCGGTGGCGCGGAGATCAAGCGCACCCAGGGCGTGCAGCTCGGCGTCGGGATGTCGCAGGAGATCGACTCCAACATGGCGGGCCGGGCGCTGCTGTGGTCGTACGGAGCGTCGATCCAGAACGAGGCCGAGGAGGTCGTGCTCAACTCTCCGGAGACCGTCGAGGCCGTGGCGTTCATGAGCCGGCTCTACCAGGAGGCGATGACGCCGGAGGTGTTCTCCTGGAACGCGGCGTCGAACAACCAGGGCCTGGCCGCCGGGCAGCTGTCCTACATCCTCAACTCGATCTCGGCGTGGCGGACCTCCCAGGAGACCGATCCGGAGACGGCGAACGACATCTTCTTCACCGCTCCGCTGCGCGGGCCCGCGGACGCGCGGGCCGCCAGCCACGTCATGTACAACTGGATCGTCCCGAACCACGCCACCAACCCGGCCGCGGCCAAGGAGTTCCTGCTCCACTACACGGCGAACCTCGACGTGGTCGCCTGGCAGTCGAAGCTCTACGACTTCCCGGCCTACCCGGACGTGGTGCCCGACCTCAAGAAGTGGCTCGACACCGATCCCTTCGGCGCCCAGCCGCCGGGCAAGCTCGCGCTGCTCGGCGACGCGGTCAACTGGAGCACCAACGTCGGCTACCCCGGCACGGCCAACACGGCCGAAGGTGAGGTCTTCGCGACCTTCGTCATCCCCAACATGTTCGCCAGGGCGGCGCGCGGGGAGGTCAGCGCCCAGCAGGCGGTGGCCGACGCCGAGGCTCAGGTCCGGCCGATCTTCGACAACTGGCGGGCCCGCGGCCTCATCGGCACCGGCGGGCGCTGACGTGGCCACGGTCGAGGTCCGCGACCTGCACAAGCACTTCGACGCCGGCCGGGTGCGCGCCGTGGACGGCGTCGACGTCGCGACGTCCGACGGCGAGTACCTGGTGCTGCTCGGCCCCTCGGGCTGCGGCAAGACCACCCTGCTGCGCACCATCGCCGGGCTGGAGGACCCCTCGAGCGGCGACGTCGTGATCGACGGCCAGGTGGTCACCGGGCTCCCGCCGCGGGCGCGGCGGATCGCGATGGTGTTCCAGAGCTACGCGCTCTACCCGCACAAGAGCGTGCTGGCCAACATCGTGTTCCCGCTGCGGGCGGCCGGTGTCCCGCACGGCGACCGCGAGCAGAAGGCCCGGCGTGCCGCGGGCATGCTCGGGATCGAGCACCTGCTGGGCCGCAAGCCCCGCCAGCTCTCCGGCGGCGAGCGCCAGCGGGTCGCCCTGGCCAGGGCCCTGGTCCGCGACCCCTCGGTGTTCCTGCTCGACGAGCCGCTGTCCAACCTCGACGCCAAGCTGCGGACGAGCGCCCGCGACGAGCTCAAGCGGTTCCAGCAGGACATCGGGGCGACCACGGTCTACGTCACGCACGACCAGAGCGAGGCGATGGGGCTCGGGGACCGGATCGCCGTCATGTCCGAGGGTCGGGTGCGCCAGATCGGCGGGCCGGTGGAGGTCTACGACGATCCGGCGGACACCTTCGTCGCGACCTTCATCGGCTCCCCGCCCATGAACCTCGTGCCCCGCGGCGACGTGCTGGTCGGCTTCCGCCCCGAGCACCTGCTGCCGGTGGAGAACGTGCCCGGCGAGCGCGTCACGGTGACGCTGGAGGTGCAGCGGATGGAGTACCTGTCCGGCGACCGGCACGTCTACGGCACCGTCGACCTGGGCGCCGGCCCCACGCGGGTGATCGCCCGGCTCCCGGCCACGGTCGAGACGCCTCTCGCCGCGGGCGAGCGGCACGGGTTCGCGGTGCCGGTGCGCCGGCTGCGGTTCTTCGACGAGGACTCGGGGCTGCGCACCGACCCCGTCCCGGTCCGGACCTGAGCGATGACCGGCCCACGCGGAGCACCCCCCGCGGCCACCCGGCCCGCCGGTCCCGCCGCGGAGCGGGAGCGGCCGTCGCCCGCCCGGTACCGGCGTCGCCTCGCCGACCGGGACGGCGCCCTGGCCTGGCTGTTCCTGGCCCCGGCGGTGGTCTACATCCTCGCGCTGGTCGGGCTGCCGTTCCTGCTTGCCGTGGCCTTCAGCTTCTCCGACGTCACCGGGGGCGACCCGAGCTTCGACTGGACCGGGCTGCAGAACTTCGAGCGCGTCTTCGCCGACCCGGTCTTCTGGCGCGCGTTGCGCAACACCCTCGTCTTCACCGCGCTGTCGATGGTCTTCATCGTGCTGTTCGGGAAGGTGCTCGCCAACGTCCTCATCGCCGACTTCCGCGGCCGGTGGCTGGTGCGCTTCCTCGTGCTCCTGCCCTGGACCACGCCGGTGGCGCTGTCGACCATCACCTGGCTCTGGATGCTCGACTCGGTCTTCTCCCCGATCGACTGGGTGCTGCGCCAGGTCGGCCTGCTCCAGACCAACATGTTCTACCTGGGCCGACCGACCCTGGCCATGGCCTCGGTGGTCGCCGTGCACGTCTGGCGGCTGGTGCCGCTGGCCGCGGTGATCATGATGGCCGGCCTGCTGTCGGTCCCGAAGGACGTCCAGGAACAGGCGCTCGTCGACGGGGCGGGCTACTGGCGGCGGATGGTCGAGATCACCATCCCGCTGACCGCGCCGGTCATCGCGATCTCGGCGCTCTTCGGGGCGATCTTCACCTTCACCGACATGACCGTCGTCTACGTCCTCACCCGCGGCGGCCCGACCAACGAGACGCAGGTGCTCGCCAGCTGGGCGTTCTTCCGCGGCATCGAGGGCGGCGACATCGGGCAGGGCGCGGCGGTCGCGCTGTTCCTGTTCCCGCTGCTGCTCGCGGCGGCGATCGCGATCCTGCGCGCGGTCCGCCGGATGGAGGTGAGCTGAGCCGTGGCCGGCACGCTCGTCGTCACCGAGGCCGACCGCCGCCGGTACGCGTGGCGGCACCGGGCCGCCCGCGCGACCCTCTACGTGATCGCGGTCCTGTCCGCGCTGGCCGCCGCGGGCCCGTTCGTCTGGGCGGCGATCACCGCGTTCAAGCAGGACAGCGACCTCTACCGGCGGCGCAACAACCCCTTCGTCTTCAACGAGACGCCGACGCTCGACCACCTCCGGCTGCTGTTCGCCCGCACCGCCTTCGCGACGTTCGCCTGGAACACCCTCTGGGTGGGCCTGCTCGTCGTGCTGATCACGCTGGTGCTCGCGCTCCCGGCCGCGTACAGCCTGGCCCGCCTCGACCGCCCGTGGGCGGGCCGGATGGGCATCGCGATCTTCTTCGTCTACCTCGTGCCGCCGACGCTGCTGTTCCTCTCGCTGTCGCGGCTCGTGGTGGCCCTGGGGCTGCAGGACTCCACCTGGTCCCTCGTGGTCATCTACCCGACGATCACCGTGCCCGTCTCGGTGTGGTTGCTCCTCGGGTTCCTCAAGACGATCCCGAAGGACATCGAGGAGCAGGCCATGGTCGACGGCTACAGCCGGGTGGGCGCGATGGTGCGCGTCGTCGTCCCGCTGCTCCTGCCCGGGCTCGTCGCGGTGGTCGTGTTCGCGTTCACGCTCACGGCCAGCGAGTTCATCTACGCCCTCGCGTTCATCTCGCCCACCTCCGAGAAGGTGATCAGCACCGGCGTGCCCACCGAGCTCGTCCGCGGCGACGTGTTCTTCTGGCAGTCGCTGCAGGCGGCCACCGTGCTCGTCGCCGTGCCGATCGCGGTGGTGTTCACCCTCTTCCTCGACCGCTTCGTCGCCGGGTTCACGCAGGGTGCGGTGAAGGGGTGACGCGTCCGCCGCCGGGGTGGAAGAGGCGGCACCCCGGCCCGCGGGTGTGGGACGATGGTGCGCGTCGGGGACCCTTCTGACCGGGCGGAGTGCATGGCGAGGAAGACCGTGACCGCCAACGACGGGCGGACGTGGGAGGTCAGCAGGCGCATCGACTGGTCGCCGCCCGCCGTCGGGGACGAGTTCGAACACGACGTGGACGGTGGCCGCGGTGCCGTCGTGATGGTCGTGTGCGCGCTGATCGTGTTCGGCGTCGCCATCGTGGCCTGGCCGCTGCTCGCCCAGTCCCAGGTGCACGTGCCGCTGGCCTACTGGTTCGCCGCGGTCGTGATCCTCGGCTTCTTCCCGGTCCGCTGGTGGCTGCGCCGGCCGTGGAAGATCGTCGCGGAGACGGACGGGCACTACGGCTCCGACGCCGGCCGCGAGCACTGGGTGGGCAAGGTCCGCGGGGTCAGCCGTGCCCAGGAGGAGATGCGCGTGGTGGTGCTGTCGCTGCGTCAGCGCGGCACCCCCGGCCACGCCGACAGTCCCCTGCAGCCGGTCAACTGATGCCCGAGCTCCCCGAGGTCGAGGCACTCGCCCAGCACCTGCGCGACCACGCCCTGTACCGGCCGGTGGCGCGGGTGGACGTGGCCAGCATGAGCGTGCTGAAGACCTTCGACCCGCCGGTGTCGGCCCTGGCCGGCCGCGTGGTCACGGGGGCGAGCCGGTTCGGGAAGTTCCTCTCCGTCGACGTCGAGGACCGCAAGGACGAGCCGGGCCTGCACCTGGTCACGCACCTGTCCCGGGCGGGCTGGCTGCGCTGGCACGACCAGGCCGCCGCCACCCCGCCGAGGCCCAGCGGGCGCGGCCCGCTGGCCCTGCGGGTGCACCTCGACACCGTCGGCGGGCCGGGCTTCGACCTCACCGAGGCGGGCACGCAGAAGCGGCTCGCGGTGTACCTGGTGCACGACCCGCAGGAGGTGCCGGGCATCGCGAAGCTCGGGCCGGACGCGCTCGACGTCGACCGCGCCGGGTTCGGCGCGCTGCTCGCCGGGCGGACCGAGCGGATCAAGAACCTGATCACCGACCAGAAGGTGCTGGCCGGGATCGGCAACGCCTACAGCGACGAGATCCTGCACACCGCGCAGCTGTCCCCGTACGCCGTCTCCGGGCGGCTCGACGAGGACAAGGTCGACGTCCTGTACGAGGCGATGCGCGGGGTCCTCGGCGACGCCGTGGACCGCTCGGTGGGGCAGCGCGCCGCCTCGCTGAAGGGCGAGAAGCGCTCCGGCCTGCGGGTCCACGCCCGGACCGGGCTGCCCTGCCCGGTGTGCGGCGACACCGTCCGGGAGGTGTCGTTCGCCGATCGGTCGTTCCAGTACTGTCCGACCTGCCAGACCGGCGGCAAACCCCTGGCCGACCGGCGGCTCTCCAGGCTGGTGAGGTGACCACGGTGGCGGACGTGCTCTCGTCGCCGCTGGTGCTCGTCCTCGCGGCGGTCATCGTGGCGCTGGTCGTGGTGATCGTGGTGCTGCTCGTGCGCCGCGCCCGCCGGCACACCTTCGCGAGCCCGCTCGAGCGGGCCACCTTCTCCACGCTGCACACCGTGGCGCTCGCCGCGCCCGCGCTGCGGGACGGGCTCAACCCCAACTCCGCCGCGTACGCGCTGCCCTACCTGCGCACCCTGCTGGACACCTGCGCGCTCACCATGACGGACGCCCGGGGCGAGGTCCTGGCCTGGGACGGCGACGCCGACCAGCACAAGCCCGACGTGGTGGCCCTCGCCGACCAGGTGATCTCCACCGGCCGCCAGCAGGTGCTCTCGCACTCGGCCATCGCCTGCCAGTACCCGAGCTGCGACGTCCGCGGCATCGTCGTGGTGCCGCTGGAGAGCGACGGCGCGATCATCGGCACCCTGGCCGCGCTCACCACCCTGACCGCCGGCCCGGTGCTGCTGCGGGCCACCGCCGAGGTCGCGCGGTACGTCTCCAGCCAGCTCGAGCTCGCCGAGCTCGACGAGTCGCGCGCCCGGCTCAACCGGGCCGAGGTGCGGGCGCTGCGCGCACAGATCTCGCCGCACTTCGTCTACAACGCGCTGACCACGATCGCGAGCTTCATCCGCACGGACCCGGTGCGCGCCCGCGACCTGCTGATCGAGTTCGCCGACTTCACCCGGTACTCGTTCCGCACCGCCGGCGAGTACACGACGCTGTCGGACGAGCTCACCAACATCGAGCGCTACATCGCGCTGGAGAAGGCCCGCTTCGGCAACCGGCTCAACATCAAGCTGCAGATCGCGCCCGAGGTGCTCAACGTCGTGCTGCCGTTCCTCGCGCTGCAGCCGCTGGTGGAGAACGCGGTGCGGCACGGCCTGTCCGGCAAGCCCAACGGCGGCACGATCACCATCACCGCCGAGAACGCCGGCGCCGAGTGCGTGATCATCGTGGAGGACGACGGCGTGGGCATGGACCCCGCCCGCCTCACCGAGGACCTCGACGACGCGCACCTGTCCGGCGCGCACGTCGGCCTCGGCAACGTCGACGACCGCATGCGCTCGGCCTTCGGGGACGACTTCGGCCTGGTCGTGGACACGGCCGTCGGCGCGGGCATGAAGATCACGCTGCGGGTGCCGAAGTTCCGCGCCGGCATCCGGGTCTGACGCGCGGGCCCGCGGAGATCACCTCTCCGGCCGGTCCTGATCTGTAACGTGTGCGCATGGACGCCCTCCGCCTGCCCGACCGCCTGACCTCGCGCCTTCCCGGACGGCTCGGGGAGAAGGGCGACGCGCCGGTCGTCCCGCTCGTCCGGCTGCACGGTGTGATCTCGCCGCAGCCCGGCCCGGTGCCGCGCGCGGTGATCAACGCGGCCTCCACGGAGAAGGTGCTGGAGCGGGCGTTCGGCACGGAGCGGGTCGTCGCCGTCGGGCTCCTGGTGAACTCGCCCGGCGGCTCGCCCACCCAGTCCGCCCTGGTGGCGGACCGGATCCGCGGGCTGGCGGCCGAGCACGAGGTGCCGGTGCTGGCGTTCTGCGAGGACGTCGCGGCCTCGGGTGGGTACTGGCTGGCCTGCGCGGCGGACGAGATCTACGCCCACCCGACCTCCATCGTCGGCTCCATCGGCGTGATCAGCTCGGGGTTCGGGCTGGAGGGCTTCATCCAGCGCTTCGGCATCGAGCGCCGGCTGCACACGGCCGGGAAGTCCAAGTCCCGGCTCGACCCGTTCCTGCCGGAGAAGGAGGAGGACGTCGCCTGGCTGCGCGAGCTGCAGGACGAGCTGCACGCCCTGTTCCGGCAGTGGGTGGTCGACCGGCGCGGCGATCGGCTGACCGGCGGCGACGAGCTCTTCACCGGCGAGGTGTGGACCGGGGCGCGCGCGGTCGAGCTCGGCCTGGTCGACGGCCTGGGCACCGCGCGGACCGTGCTCACGGAGCGCTTCCCGGACGCCAGGCTGGCCCCGGTCGAGGGACGCAAGCCGTTGCTCGCCCGGCTGGGCCTGGGCGCCCCCGCCGCGGGGCTCCCCGGGGCCCTCGGTGCAGGCGGTGCGGCGGACGCCGCGCTCGGTCTGGTCCAGGCGGCCGACATCAAGGCGACATGGGCGCGCTACGGTCTGTAGCCTCGCCGGCGGTGGGCGAGCCCGAGAGAAGCCCCGGTCCTCACCCGTTCGATCAGTAGCCGATCGGTCGCAGATTGATGAGATGCCCTGGCATCCCGCACCGATCACCGTCACCATGGTCGGCAGGGCCGGGGGCCGCCACCGACGAGGTGCGCACCCGGCCGCGCACCGGGAACGCAGGATGAGGAGATCGTGGACAGCACCGACAGCTCCGGAGGTCTGGTCGTCCTCGCAGTGGACGACGAACAGCCGGCTCTCGAAGAACTGGCGTTCCTGCTGAACGAGGACCCGCGGGTCGGCGAGGTGCTCAAGGCCTCGGACGCGACCGAGGCCCTCCGCATCCTCAACGCCCGCAGCTCCCGGGAGAGCGTGCACGCCGCGAACGCCGCCCGCGCCGCGGGGGCCCTGCACCCGGCCGCCGGCACGCGAGTGGCCGAGAAGACGGACGTCGACGTCGTCTTCCTCGACATCCGCATGCCGGGGCTCGACGGCCTCGAGCTCGCCCGCGTCTTCTCCTCCATGGCCCAGCCGCCGGAGGTCGTGTTCGTCACGGCGCACGACGACCGCGCGGTCGACGCCTACGAGGTCGGCGCCAAGGACTACCTGCTCAAGCCCCTGCGCGAGGAGCGGCTCGCCGCCGCCCTGGACCGGATCATCGCGAACCGGGCGACCGCCGTGCCCGTCGAGCCCGCCCCGCCGGAGCGGGACGAGGACGAGGTCATCCCCGTCGAGCTCGCGGGCACCACGAAGCTCGTGCCGCGCTCCGCCGTCCGGTACGTGGAGGCCCAGGGCGACTACGCCCGGCTGCACACCACCGAGGGCAGCCACCTGGTCCGCATCCCGCTGTCGGTGCTGGAGGACCGCTGGCGCGACGCCGGGTTCGTGCGCATCCACCGCTCGTTCCTGGTGGCGTTGCCGCTCGTCACCGAGCTGCGGCTGTCCGGGTCGGGGTACGTGGTGCGGGTCGGCTCCGGCCCCGACACCGCGGAGCTGCCCGTCTCCCGCCGGCACACCCGTGAGCTGAAGGACCGCCTGGTCCGCGCGACGAAGCAGGCGTGGAGCCAGAGGTGAGCACCTCCGTCGACGGCTCCCCGCCGTCGATGAGCCCCGACCCGGGAGACGGGGAGGGGTCCACCCGGCGCCGGCGCGCGGCGCCGGCCGGTGCCGAGGACTCCGGGCCGCTGTGGCTGCAGGAGGAGATGCGCCGCCGGATGGACGCCAACGCCCGCTCCGGCCGCGGCCGGCACGCGCGGGACGAGGCGGACACCGAGCAGTTCGGCGTCGGCGAGCTGCGGGCCCGGGTGGCCCGTAGCGACACCCCGCCGCCGGGCGGGCCCGACTACACCGCCTACCCGGACTACGACGACGAGTACGACGACGGGGACGACGAGCCGTTCGGCGGCCCCGACGTCGAGCGGTTCGAGCGGGTCCTCGGCCCCGCCAGCGTGCCGCTGCGGATGCCGCCACCGGCGGCCTACGACGACGGCCGCGGCGGGCCCGGACAGGACCCGCAGG
>NZ_JBEZDN010000132.1:0-22103 GCF_040648315.1 Pseudonocardia sp. NPDC049154 | reverse complement strand
CGCCCCGCGCCCGGCGGCCGGCGCGTGCGCGAGCCGCAGCTCACCCGCACCCGCAGCCGGGCGGGGACGGTGGTGGCCCGCACGAGCGGGCTGCTCGGGCTGTCCTCGACCCGGCGCGCGGCGATCCTCGCGATCGTGGTGTGCGCGCTGGCGCTGACCGTGGCCGTGCCGCTGCGCAACTACGTGGCGCAGCGGCAGGAGCTGGCCGCGGTCCAGGAGCAGCAGCGCGCGCTGGCCGCCGAGGTCACGCAGCTGGAGGAGCAGAGGGCCCGACTGTCGAACCCGGACGAGGTCGCAGCCGAGGCCCGGTCGCGGCTCGGCTACGTCCGCCCCGGCGAGGTGCCCTACGTGGTGCAGCTGCCGGACACGCCCTCGGCCGCCGACGTGGAGGCCGCGCGCAAGGGAACACCCTGGTACCGGACCCTGTGGAGCGACGTGACGGAGGGCGCCCCCCGATGACCGAGACCATCTCCGAGGTCGACCGCGAGACCGTCGCGGCGCAGCTCGGGCGTGCCCCGCGGGGCATGCGGCTGGTCGCGGCGCGCTGCCCGTCCGGCCACCCGAACGTCGTGCAGACCGCGCCGCGGCTGCCCGACGGCACGCCGTTCCCCACGCTCTACTACCTCACCTGCCCGCGGCTGGCCTCCCGCATCGGGACGCTCGAGGCCTCCGGGCTGATGAAGGAGATGACCGCGCGGCTCGAGGAGGACCCGGAGCTGGCGGAGCGCTACCGCCGGGCCCACGAGTCCTACCTCGCCGAGCGGGACGCGATCGAGCCGCTGGGCACGGACATCAGCGCCGGCGGGATGCCCGGCCGCGTGAAGTGCCTGCACGTCCACGTGGCGCACAGCCTCGCCAAGGGCCCGGGCGTCAACCCGTTCGGCGACGAGGCGCTGGAGCTCCTCGGCGACTGGTGGACCGGCACGGACTGCGCCTGACACCTCGTGAGTGGCGATGGTCGCCAGAGCGACTATCGGCACTCACAGGGTGGGGGTGACGCGCTCCAGCAGCGGCTTCGCGGGGACGCCCTCGGGCAGGGTGCCGGCGGTGCGCCACGGGCCGTCGGGCTGCAGGCGGCCTGCCAGGAAGGCGTCGGCGACCTCGGCCGGGGCGGTGCGCAGGAGCAGCGAGCCCTGCAGGCACAGCGCGAGCAGCTCGGCCAGCCGCCGGGCCCGCCGCGGCTCCGGGTCCGGGAACTCGGCGCGCAGCTGGTCCACGGCCCGGTCGAACCGGGCGTCCGCACCCGAGGCGAGGGCGA
Source organism: Pseudonocardia sp. NPDC049154 (assembly GCF_040648315.1). Classification (NCBI taxonomy): domain Bacteria; kingdom Bacillati; phylum Actinomycetota; class Actinomycetes; order Pseudonocardiales; family Pseudonocardiaceae; genus Pseudonocardia; species Pseudonocardia sp. NPDC049154. The sequence continues at coordinate 20,845 of NZ_JBEZDN010000132.1, read as the reverse complement.
TCTCGTCGAGCACCGCGTCGGCGGACTCCGGCGAGCGGGCCAGGGCGCGGAGCAGGTCGAGCGCGGTGACGTTGCCCGAGCCCTCCCAGATCGAGTTCAGCGGGCTCTCCCGGTAGAGCCGCGGCATCGGCGACTCCTCGACGTAGCCGTTGCCGCCCAGGCACTCCAGCGCCTCGGCGACGACCGCCGGCGTCCGCTTGCACACCAGGTACTTCGACGCCGGCAGCGCCAACCGGAGGAAGGCCGTCTCGCCCCGGTCGACTGCTCCGGCCAGCCGGATCGCGAGCGTCGTCGCGGCCTCGGACTCCACCGCCAGCTCGCCGACCACGGCCTGCATCAGCGGCTGGTCCGCGAGCAGGGCGCCGAACGCCGAGCGGTGCGCCACGTGGTGTGCAGCCTCGGACAGCGCGGCCCGGACCGTTCCGGCGGCGCCGAGCACGCAGTCCAGACGGGTCATCGAGACCATCTCGATGATCGTCGCGACGCCGCGGCCCTCGTCGCCCACCCGCCAGCCGACGGCGCCGGAGTACTCCAGCTCGGCCGAGGCGTTCGAGCGGTTGCCGAGCTTGTCCTTGAGCCGCTGGATCCGCAGGGCGTTGCGGGTCCCGTCGGGCAGCACGCGGGGGAGGACGAAGCAGGTCAGCCCGCCCGGCGCCTGTGCGAGCGTGAGGAACAGGTCGTTCATCGGGGCCGAGGTGAACCACTTGTGCCCGACGAGGGAGTACGTGCCGTCGGCGTTCGGGGTGGCGCGCGTGGTGCCGGTGCGGACGTCGGAGCCGCCCTGCTTCTCGGTCATCGACATGCCGGCGAGCAGGCCCGGCTTGGTCTCCGGGCGGGCCAGCCCCGGCGCGTAGGTGCGGGAGGCCAGCCCGGGCTCGTAGCGCTCGGCGAGCTCGGGGGAGTGGCGCAGCGCGGGGACGGCCGCGTAGGTCATCGAGATCGGGCAGCAGTGTCCCTGCTCCAGGTTGCTGACCAGGTAGAACCCGGCGGCGCGGGCGAGGTGGGAGCCGTCCGCCCACGGAGCCGCGTGCAGCCCGTGCTCCACCGACAGCTGCATCAGCGCGTGCCACGACGGGTGGAAGTCCACCTCGTCGATCCGGTGCCCGTAGCGGTCGTGGGTACGCAGCACCGGCTCGTGCTCGTTGGCCAGCCGCGCGTGCTCGCGGTACTCGGCCGATCCGACGGCGAGGGCCAGCGCCTTCAGGTCCGGCGCCGCTCCCTCCCGGCGCAGCGCGTCGGCCAGGCCCGGGTCGCACCCGAGCGGGTCGAACCCGTCGAGCGGCGGGACCTGGTTCACGACGGTGTGAGTGCCCAGCTCGGTGCCCGGTGCCACGGTCATTACCGGAGGGTAACCCCGCGGCCGGCGGATCCGGGAGCGCGCGGCCGCCCGGACCGCCCCGCCTGCCGATACGGTGAGCGGGAACGACCCCCGAACCCACAGGAGCACGCATGTCCCGGGTGGCCGCCATCGACTGCGGGACCAACTCGATCCGCCTGCTGATCGCCGACGTCACCGAGACCTTCGACGGCACGAAGGACCTGCGCGACCTGCACCGGGAGATGCGGATCGTGCGGCTCGGCAAGGGCGTCGACGCGACTCGCCGGCTCGACCCGGAGGCCCTCGAGCGCACCCGCGCCGCGCTGGTCGACTACGCGGCGGCCATCCGCCGCAAGGGCGTCGAGCGGGTCCGGATGGTCGCCACCTCCGCCACCCGGGACGCGACCAACCGCGAGGACTTCTTCGGCATGGTCCGGGACGTCCTCGGGGTCGAGGCCGAGGTGATCAGCGGGGACGAGGAGGCGCGGCTGTCCTTCCAGGGCGCGGTCGGCGACCTCGACCCGGACGACGGCCCGTTCGTCGTCACGGACGTCGGCGGCGGGTCGACCGAGGTCGTGGTCGGCACGCTCGGCGACGGCGTCGCGGCGGCCCGGTCCGTCGACGTCGGCAGCGTCCGCCTCACCGAGCGGTGCCTGCCCGGCGACCCGCCCGCGCCCGACGACGTCGAGAAGGCCCGGGCGCTCGCCCGCGAGATCCTGGACGAGGCGTTCGAGGCGGTGCCGGTCGAGGGCGTGAAGTGCTGGGTCGGCGTGGCCGGCACGATCACCACCCTGTCCGGGATCGCCCAGGACCTGCCGGAGTACGACCCCGAGGCCGTGCACCTGTCCACGCTGACCCGCGACGACGTGCACCGGGTCGCCCAGATGCTCGTCACCTCCACGCACGACGAGCGGGCGAAGCTCGGCGCGCTGCACCCCGGCCGGATCGACGTCATCGGTGCGGGCGCGCTCGTCGTCGAGGCGCTGGCGGACGAGCTGCACGCGAAGGCCGGCATCGGCAAGCTCGTCGTCTCCGAGCACGACATCCTCGACGGGATCGCGCGATCGATCGCCTGAGATCACCGGTGCGGTCCGCACCGACGCTCGCCGATCTCGACGCCCGGATCACGGAGTGCCGGGCGTGCCCGCGGCTGGTCGAGTGGCGGGAGAAGGTGGCGCGGGAGAAGCGCGCGGCGTTCCGCGACTGGGAGTACTGGGGCCGTCCGGTGCCCGGGTTCGGCCCGCCCGACGCCCGGCTTCTGATCGTCGGGCTCGCCCCGGCCGCGCACGGCGGCAACCGGACCGGACGGATCTTCACCGGCGACCGCTCCGGCGACGTCCTCTACGCCGCGATGCACGCCGTCGGCCTCGCGAACCAGCCGACCGCGGTGCATCGCGACGACGGGCTGCGGCTGAGCGGCACCCGGATCACGGCGCCGGTGAAGTGCGCCCCGCCGGAGAACAAGCCCACCCCCGCCGAGCGCGACGAGTGCCGGTCCTGGCTCGACGCCGAGATCGAGCTGCTCCGCCCGACGGTGCGCGCCGTCGTCGTCCTCGGGGGTTTCGGCTGGCAGGCGCTGCTGCCGGTGCTCGCCGACCACGGCTGGACGATCCCGCGGCCGCGCCCGCGGTTCGGCCACGGCGCGCACGTCGAGCTCGCGTCGGTGCGGCCCGCGGAGACGCTGCACCTGTTCGGCAGCTACCACGTGAGCCAGCAGAACACCTTCACCGGCCGGCTCACCCCCGCGATGCTCGAGGAGGTCCTCGCGGCCGCGGCCCGCGCGGCCGGCCTGTAGGTGAACTCACACTGCCTCGGACGCAGATCACGTCGGATCCGACGGTCGAGCTTACGTCTTCGGGGTACGAATGTGGGTATGGCGCACGCTCAACGAATCGTCGTGGTCGGTGGCGGCTACGTCGGCATGTACACCGCTCTGCGGCTGCAGAAGAAGCTGCGCCGCGGCGAGGCCGACATCACGGTCATCGACCCCCAGTCCCACATGACCTACCAGCCGTTCCTCCCCGAGGCGTCGGCCGGCTCGATCGAGCCGCGGCACGTCGTGGTCCCGCTGCACAAGGTGCTGCGCGGCTGCCGGGTGCTGACCGGCCGGGTCACCGCCGTCTCCGACGCCGACAAGAAGGTCACGGTGCAGACCGCGGCCGGGCACACCACGACGCTGGAGTACGACGTCCTCGTCGTCGCCCCCGGCTCGGTCGCCCGGACCCTGCCGGTCCCCGGGCTGCCCGAGCAGGGCATCGCCTTCAAGACCGTCGGCGAGGCCATCTACCTGCGCAACCACGTCCTCTCGCGGCTCGACGCGGCGTCGACGACCGCGGACCCCGAGCTGCGCAGCCGGCTGCTGACCTTCGTCGTGGTCGGCGGCGGGTACGCGGGCGTCGAGGCGCTCGCCGAGCTCGCCGACATGGCCCGCTACGCGACCCGCTACTACGAGGGCATCGAGCCGGGCGACCTGCGCTGGGTCCTCGTCGAGGCGATGGACCGGATCATGCCCGAGGTCGGCCCGAAGATGGGTGCGTACACCGTGCGCCGCCTGCTCGACGCCGGCATCGAGGTCCTGCTCGAGACGCGCGTCGAGTCGATGGTCGACGGGCACGTCGTGCTGTCCGACGGCAGTGAGTTCGACGCCGACACCATCGTCTGGACCGCCGGCGTCAAGCCGAACCCGATGCTGGAGCAGACCGACCTGCCCCGCGGCCCCCGCGGGCACGTCGAGTGCGCCGCCGACCTCACGGTCAACGGGCTGCAGGGCGTGTTCAGCGCGGGTGACTGCGCCTCGATCCCGGACCTCACCAAGGACGACCCGAACGCCCGCACCAGCCCGTCGGCGCAGCACGCCGTCCGGCAGGCGAAGGTGCTGGCGGACAACATCGTCGCGTACCTGCGCGGGTACGAGATGAAGCAGTACAGGCACAGCTACGCCGGCTCGGTCGCCAGCCTCGGCCTGTACAAGGGCGTCGCCCAGATCTACGGGATCAAGCTCAAGGGCTTCCCGGCCTGGTTCATGCACCGCACCTACCACGTGAGCCGCATGCCCACGTGGAACCGCCGCTTCCGGATCGTCATGGACTGGACCACCGCGCTGCTCATGGGCCGCGAGGTCGTGGCGCTGGGCCAGATCCACGAGCCGAAGGCGGAGTTCAGCCGGATCGCGGGCGGCACGGTGACCCCGCTGCCCCCGACGGTCGCGCAGGAGGCCGACGCCAAGGCCAGCTGACGCGGCACCGGCCGACAGGCGCTCGACGGCGCCCGCCCTTCACCGGGGGCGGGCGCCGTCGGCGTTCTCCGGCCGGGGTCGTCGTTAGGCTGCAGCCGGGCCCCCGTAGCCCAACGGCAGAGGCAGGCCCCTTAAAAGGGTCACAGTGTGGGTTCGAGTCCCACCGGGGGCACCGTGCCCGACCAGCCCTACTTCCGTACGCGGAAGCGGAGCATCGTCACGGGACCCGACTGCCTGTTGTCGAACGGTTCGAGGTCGATCCTGCCGAGACCCGAGGTCGAGAAGCGCACGCCGTCGCCGAGGAGTACCGGCAGGACGTACACCAGGAGCTCGTCGACGAGACCTCGTTGCAGGCACTGACCGGCCAGGTCGGCACCGAGGATCTCCAGGTTCTTCCCGCCCGCGGCGGCGCGCGCCGTGGCGACGGCCTCCCCGAGATCGCAGGTGAGGAAGGTGACTCCGCGCTCCGGTTCGTCCGGCGGCCGGTGGGTCAGGACGAACACCGGTCCCCCGTCGTAGTCGGTGTCCCCGGACATCCGCTTGCCGACCTCGTGGGTGCCCCGACCCACCAGCATCGCCCCGGTGGCCTGCATGACCTCGGGGAACGCGTCGTTGTCCAGGTACTCGAAGATCCAGTCCATCGCGTCGTCCGGGCCGGCGATGAAGCCGTCCAGGGACATCGCTCTGTTCACGACGACCTTGCCCGGGCCGGCGTCCGCATCACTCATGTCAGCATTGACCGGGCGCGGGTCACGAACTCATCGGTCGCGGACGGCAGCGGCGGGGCTCAGTCGGTGGTGGCGCCGAACCACCGGGGCAGGGCGCCGAGCAGGTCCTGCTGGTCCTCCCCGACCCAGGCCACGTGGCCGTCGGGCCGCAGCAGCGCCGCGGGCACGTCGAGCTCCTCGCTGACGTCGACGACGTGGTCGACCCGGTCCGCCCAGCCCTCGACCGAGAGCCGGCCGGTCTGGTCGAGGAGCAGCCCCCGGCCGGCGCGCGTCAGCTCGTAGAGGCGGCCCTTCTTGAGCTGCACGTCCCGCATCCGACGGCCGACCAGGTCCGGCCCCGGACCGAGGTCGTAGCGGATGTCGACGGCGGTGATCTTCTCGATCAGGTGGCGGTTGACCTCCTCGAAGGCCATCAGCTCCTCGACGAGCCTGCGCACGGCCTGCGCCCCGGTCGTGGTCGACATCAGCTCCATCTGCGCGCGGGTGTTGTCCAGGACGGCGGTGGCCACCGGGTGCCGCTCGGACTGGTAGCTGTCCAGCAGGTCCGCCGGCGCCCAGCCCGCGACCGCCGCCGCGAGCTTCCAGCCGAGGTTGAACGCGTCCTGGATGCCGAGGTTGAGGCCCTGCCCGCCGGTCGGCGGGTGGACGTGCGCCGCGTCGCCGGCCAGGAACGCGCGGCCCTCGCGGTACCGCTCGGCCTGCCGGGTGGCGTTGCCGAAGCGGGACAGCCAGCGCGGCGAGTGCACCCCGAAGTCGGTGCCGGCGACGGCCCGCAGCCGGCCGCGGAAGTCCTCGAGTGTCGGCCGGGCGGCGCGGTCCTCGGTCACCCCGACCGCGGGCACGACGACGCGGTACCGCCCGTCGCCGACCGGTCCGAGGCCGAACCGCTTCTCGGTCTCCCGGACCTCCGACACCACCGCGGCCACGGTCTCCGGCGGCGCGGTCACCTCCATCTCGCCCAGCAGCGTCTCGACGGTCGAGGGCTCGCCCGGGAAGCCGATGCCGAGCAGCTTCCGGACGGTGCTCCGGCCGCCGTCGCAGCCGACGAGGTACCGGGCGCGCAGCCGGGTGCCGTCGGCCAGGTCGGCGGTGACCCCGTCCGCGTCCTGCGCCAGCCCGACGAGCTCGGTGCCGCGCCGGACCTCGGCGCCGATCTCGAGGGCGTGCTCCTCCAGCAGCCGGTCCGTGGTGGTCTGCGGGATCCCGAGGACGTAGCCGTGCGCGGTGTCCAGCCGCGGCCAGGGCATCGGGATGCCGGCGAAGAACCCGCCGACCTCGTACTTCCTCCCGTGCTCCAGGAACCGCTCCAGCAGCCCGCGCTGGTCCATCACCTCGATGCTGCGCACGTGCAGCCCGAGCGAGCGCACGAACGGCGGCTGCTCGGCCTCCTTCTCCAGCACGACCACGTCCACGTCGTGCAGGCGCAGCTCCGCGGCCAGCATCAGGCCCGTCGGCCCGCCGCCCACGATGATCACGTCGGCCATGCATCCCCCCGATTCCTGCAGGTCCTGGCTTCGGCGGGCGATTCTGGGCCACGACCCGGGTCTTGCCGCAAGGCCCCCGGGGCGCTATACGTTGACAGTGGCGGGAGGTCGGTGACGGCCTCGTCCCCTGGTCCGACGTCGAGCGCCCGGCCCCTGTCAGCCCTCGGCCGTGGGCACGTGGTGGATGTCGAACGGCTTGTTCGTGATGAACAGGAAGGTGCAGTCCGCGTCCGCGGTGGCGCCGTGCTGCATGGTCCCGCCCTCGGGGAACCAGACGAAGCTGCCGGGCCCGAAGTCGCCCTGGTGCGTGTTCAGGACACCGTCGAGCACGTAGATGCCGTGGCCGCAGGGGTGGGTGTGCCAGGTGTTCGTGAAACCGGCCCGGTAGACCATCTTCACCACCATCATCCCCGTGTCCGGGTCGTCGAGGAGCGGCACGTGCTCGAGGTGGACGTTGATGGCCGGCACGGGGAAGTCCTGCCACTCCGCGGTCGTCGTGTCGACGACGGTGAGGTCCACCGGCTTCAGAGTCTCGGTCATGAGGTGCCCCTCCGACGTGGGTGTTCCGGATCGGTGTCCTCCGGCCTACCACCCCGGCACGCCACGTCAAGCCGCCGTTCCGCCGCTCCGTCCGCCGCACTGCGCCCGACGGCCGCAAACCCGTGGTGATCGCGCGGACCAGGTGCTTGTGTGGCGGGAGCACCGTGGAAGGGGCTCGGCTCGTGATCCAACCGTCCGCCGTCGTCGGCGTCGTCCTGATCGCCCTCGGCATGGTCCTCACGCCGGGGCCCAACATGATCTACCTGGCCTCGCGGGCGATCTCCCAGGGCAGGCGCGCCGGACTCGTCTCGCTGGCCGGGACGGGCGTGGGGTTCCTGTGCTACCTCGTGGCCGCGGTGGCCGGGCTGTCCGCCCTGTTCGCCGCGGTCCCCGCCGCGTACACGACCGTGAAGATCGCCGGCGCGCTGTACCTCGCGTGGTTGGCCTGGGGCATGCTGCGGCCGGGCGGCCGCTCGCCGTTCGAGGCCCGTGACCTGGAACCGGCGTCCGACCGGCAGCTGTTCGGCATGGGGCTGCTCACCAACCTGCTCAACCCCAAGATCGCGCTGATGTACGCGGCGCTCCTGCCGCAGTTCGTCGATCCGTCCGGCGGGGCGGCGTGGGGTCAGTTCCTCCAGCTCGGCGCGGTCCAGATCGTCGTCGCCCTGACCGTCAACGCCCTGATCGTCCTGGCGGCGGCGTCCGTCGCCCGGTTCCTGGCCGCGCGCCCGCGTGCGATGACCGTCCAACGGTGGGTCGCGGGGAGCCTGCTGGGCGCGTTCGCGGTCAGGACCGCGGTGGGGCACACCCCGGCGACGTCCTGACCGGACGCGGCTAGTCCGCGTGCCCGACGACGTTGACCACCACGCCGTGCGGGTCCCGCACGAAGAACCGCCGCACACCCCACGGCTCGTGGGTGAGCGGGTGGACGATCTCGTAGCCGCGGCGCTGCGCCTCCGCGTAGGCGGCGTCGACGTCGGCCACCTGGACGCTGAGGGATGACAGCTCGGGCGCGGTGGCGTCGCCGGCGACGAGGCTCACCTGCACGCTCGGGTTCGTCGGCGAACGGAAGCTGGCGACCCAGCCGAGGTCGAACTCCTTGCGCAGGCCGAGGAACTCCTCGTAGAAGTCGTGGCCGGTGGAGGCGTCGTCGACGTTCAGGTTCGGCACGATGCGGCGGAGGATCATCGGGGCTCTCCCGTGGTCGGTCGTCGGACGAGGCCCACGACCCCGGCCAGGACCACGAGGGTAGCGGTGCGAAGGCCTTTCCTCCCTCGACACGGCTAGCGCGGACGGCAGCGCTCGCGCAGGGTCGGCACACCGGGCGGGTGCGGAACTCATCGGCGGGCCGGGCCCGCGGGCGTCACGGCGGCGGCGGGACGACCCCGAGCTGGACGAGGAGGCCGAGGGTGTCGGCGCAGACCCAGCGCTCGACGCACCGGGCGTCGCGGAAATGCAGGATCGTGATGCCCGGCAGGCTGATGTCGCGCCCCGTCTGGGGGATGCCCATGTAGTCGCCGTCGTGCCGGCCGGTCAGCGTGAAGCGGCAGGCCAGCCGGTCGCCGTCGCTGAACGTCTCGTGCAGCTCCAGGTGGTTCCCCGGGAAGGCCGCGAACATGGCCTGGTAGGTCGCACGCACGGCCTGCTTGTCCAACGGTTGCGGGGCCATCCCGTGCAGCTGGATCTCGTCGGCGTAGATCTCGAGGTAGCCCTCGAGGTCGCCGGCGTTCCAGCGCTCGATGGCCCGGGCGAGCGCGGTCTCGTTGCGCGAACTCGTGGTCGTCGTGGTCAACGTGGCCTCCTCGAGGGGAGCGACCGGTGGGCGGGGCGGACACCGTACTGCGACGGATCGACGTCCGGCTGCCGCCGTTCGGCCCTTGTCCTCGGGCGTCCGGGACCCTTCCGGTGCCGGCGCGTCGCCTCTACGTTCCTGCCATGCAGACCCGGATCATGGGCACGACGATGCCCGTCCTGGAGATCACCATGGGTCCCGGCGAGCAGGTGATCGCCGAGGGCGGAGACGTCGCCTGGCTGTCCTCGGGATTCGACCTCGAGACGTCCACCCGGTTCGGCTCGGGAGGCCGGGGCGGCTTCATGAGCGGTCTGAAGCGGGCACTCGGCGGCGGGCAGCTGTTCCTCACCGAGTACACCGCCCCGCAGGCCGGCGGGTTCGTGGCCTTCGCGACCGACCTCCCGGGAACCATCAGGGAGCTGCGGGTCGACGCCGCGGACGAGTTCATGGTGCAGTCCGGCGCCTACATGGCCAGCACCGCGAAGGTCGAGGTGTCGGTCGGGCTGCAGAAGAAGCTCGGCGCCGGGATCTTCGGGGGCGCCGGCGTGGTGTTCCAGAAGCTGTCGGGCGACGGTGTCGCCTGGGTGCAGCTCGCCGGCGAGATCACCGAGTACGACCTCCCCGCCGGGCGGTCCATGCTGATCCACCCCGGGCACCTGGCGCTGTACCGCGCCGGGATGGAGCTCCAGTTCACGTCCGTGCGCGGCGTGAAGAACAAGCTGTTCGGGGACTCGCTGATGCTGGCGGAGATCCACGGGCCCGGGCACGTCTGGCTCCAGTCGATGACGGCCGAGAAGCTCGCCTCCGCGATCCAGCCCTACCTGCCGGAGCGATCCTCGCCCTCCGACAACGGCTGATCCCGGCCCCGAGCTGCGGGGTGAACGGACGCCACGTCGTCGGCCATCCGGCGGTGGACCCCGTCGGGGCACAGTCGCACCCTCGTTCCTCCGGCGCGCGGGCACGTGCGCCTCGGCCAGGGGAGGACGAGATGGCTACGGTCGAGGTCAACGGCACGACGCTCTACTACGAGCGACGCGGGGAGGGCCCCGCGGTCCTGTTCATCTCCGGAGCGACCGGCGACGCCGGGCACTGGACCAGGGTGGCCGATGCCCTGGTCGACGAGTTCACGGTCCTGACCTACGACCGGCGCGCCAACTCCCGCAGCCCGCGGCCGGAGGGGTGGGACGCGGCACCGATCGACGAGCAGGCCGACGACGCCGCCGAGCTGCTCAGGGCGCTCGATCTCGCACCGGCGGTCGCCTACGGGAACAGCTCGGGCGCGACCATCCTCACGAGCCTCACGCTGCGGCATCCGGAGGTTCTCCGCGGCGCGATCTTCCACGAGCCGCCCTACGCCGCCGTCGCTTCCGGTGGGGAAGTCGCCGGCGCCCAACTGCAGGCGGTCGTCGAGCAGGGGATGGCTCAGGGGGGCCCGCCGGTGGCCATGGAGAAGTTCATCCGCTGGGTCGCCGGGGACGAGGTGTTCGAGTCGCTCGACGACGACCTCCGCACCCGGATGCTGGGCAACGGCGAGGTCTTCTTCGGCCTGGAACTCGCGGACGTGATGAGCTACCTGCCCAGCGAGGAAGATCTCGCGGAGGTCCGGGTTCCGTGCGTGGTCGCGGCCGGCGCGGACAACTGCGATCCGGCCGCACAGCACCACTGGTTCTGCGAGGCCTCGCGCTGGTTCGCCGATCAACTCGACGCGCCGTTCCTCGAGACCCCGGGTGCCCACGTCCCCCAGGTGACCCATCCCGGGGCGCTTGCGGAGGTGCTCCGGCCGATTCTTCGCAAGCCACCGGAGTCCGCCCGCGCCGGGGCCTGACGAAACCGCCGGTCCGGGGCGCTGCCTGCGGGGCGGTGCTTCGGAGCGAGCGGGCGGGCACGGCCGTCCGCCGGCCCGCCCAGTGCTTCGCCTGGGCGGGTCGTCAGAAGGGTGGGGTTTCGTCGAGGTCGGTGGCGGGGTGGGGTGGGTGTCGGGGTCGTCGTCGTGGTCGTCGGTGGCTGGTCGCCAGACGATCAGGGGCCAGTCGCTGGGCTCCCTTCGCCGCAGCGCCCGCTGCGCCCCAGGTCCACCACGGCCATGACTCACACGCCGCCTGCGCCTGGCTCCGCCGATGAGGAACGAGGCCCGGTCGAGTCCCTCCTCCGAACCCCGACCGCAAGGAGGAGACAGATGGACGACGCCACCCGCACCGCGGCGGTGGAGCGCCTGGAGCCGTTGGTGGGGGAGTGGGCGGTCGAGGCGCGGTTCACCTTCACCCCCGAGCCCACCCGCGGCACCCTCCACTTCGCGTGGCAGTTGGGCAGGCAGTTCCTGCAGCAGCGGTCCACCACAGAGCATCCGGCGGCGCCGGACGTCCTCGCCCTGCTGTCGGTGGCAGAGGAGGGCGACGGCCACGAGTACGTGCAGCACTACTTCGACTCACGCGGCGTCGTCCGCCTGTACCGCATGACCCTGCGCGACAACGAGTGGACGCTCCTCCGGGACCGTGCGGACTTCACCCCGCTGGACTTCGCGCAGCGCTACACGGGCACGTTCGGCCACGACGGGCGGACGATCACGGGCCGCTGGGAGAAGTCGCACGACGACGGCGCGACCTGGGAGCACGACTTCGACCTCGACCACCGCAAGCTCACCTGATTCGGTCCTCGCGTCACCGCTCGCGCCCCGCGAGGCGGCCGGCGCACCGGGCGATGCCCTGCTTGATCATGCGGCCGTAGCCGTCGTCGGCCAGGGCGTCGACGGCCTGTTCGGCCCGGGCGAGGTGGTCGCGGGCGCGCCCGGGATCGCCGAGGCGGCGGTGGACGTCGGCGAGGTTGAGGTGGAGCGACGGGTAGAAGCCCGCCACGGCGAGGGAGTGGTGGTGCTCCTGCGCCCGCTCGTCCGTCAGCTCGTCCGCGGCCGCGAGCGCGCGGAGGTCCCACCGCAGCTCCTCGGCCGGATCCTCCTGCACGTCCGCCGCGTGGTGGGCGAGCGCGCAGCGGTGCAGCGGGTCGCCGCGGGGACCCAACCGCTCCCAGAGCTGCGTGAACCGCTCCCGCGCCTGCGCCGCCGAGCCGGCGTGCCCCAGCTCGACCACCTGCGCGATCTCGGCCATCACCGGGTCCGGTCGTTCCACCCTCGCCCCTCCTCGTCCGTCCGGACCGGACCGTACGGAGGAGGACCGACAGTTCCCGCGCCGCCGATGGGCGAGGATCTCCTCGTGTCCCCGCTCGCGGCGCTGCTCGCCTTCGGCGCAGGGCTGGTCGTCGCCGTGGTGACCACGCCCGTCGGGGTGTCCGGCGCGGTCTTCCTGCTCCCGGTGCAGTTCGACCTCCTACGGGTGCCCAGCCCGGCCGTCACCCCCACGAACCTGCTGTACAACGTCGTCGCCACCCCCGGCGCCCTGATCCGCCACCACCGCACCGGCGCGCTCGGCGGCCCGCTCACCCGGCGGCTCGTCGCCGGCACGCTGCCGGGCGTCGTCGTCGGGACCCTCGTGCGGGTCTTCCTCGCCCCCGGCGACCGGGTGTTCCGCGTGCTGGCGGCCGTGCTGCTGCTCGGCATCGGGATCTGGCTGTGCCTGCGGATCCGGGACCGTCCGGCACCACCGCGCGAGCTGCGGGGGCCGGTCGTGACCGGGCTCGGCGCCGTCGTCGGGGTCGTCGGCGGGATCTACGGCATCGGCGGCGGGTCGCTGCTCGGGCCGGTCCTCGTCGGGGCGGGCATGTCCGTCGCGACGGTCGCCCCCGCGGCCCTGGCGGCCACGTTCCTCACCTCGGTGGCCGGCGTGGTGACCTACGGCCTGCTGTCCCTGGTCGTCGACGGGCCGGTGGGGCCCGACTGGGTCACCGGACTGTGCTGCGGCGCAGGGGGCCTGATCGGCGGCTACCTCGGCGCCCGTCTCCAGCCGCGGGTCCCGGAGACGGCGCTGCGCACGCTGCTCGGGGTCCTCGCGATCGGGCTCGCGGTGACCTACCTCGTCCAGGCCGCCCGCGGGTAGCGGCTCAGCCCGCCGTGGAGGCCGTGTAGGTCGGCGCGGGCAGGTCCAGCACCCGCGAGTTGCGCTGCCGCCACACCAGGTAGGCGATACCGAGCCGGGTGCGGCCGATGCCGTCGAACGGGTCGAACCCGACGACGTCCGTGATCGCGTCGAGCCGGGTCCGCAGCGTGCTGTGGTGCACCCCGGCCAGCCGCGCGGCCTGCCGGACCGACCCGGCGCGGACCAGCGCGTCGAGCGTGGCCGGGCCCCAAGCGTGCCGCATGACCTCGTCGAGGGAGTCGACGTCCGGGAGGTCGGCGTCGAGCGGGGCGTCGGCGAGCAGCTCGATCACCCCGCCGTAGCGGTCGGCGAGCACGCAGGGCGTGGCCGGCGGCGCGCACAACCGCAGCGCGACGACGGCGGTCCGGAACGAGCGGTGCAGGTGCTCCACCGTGGTCGCGACCCCGACCCCCGACGGGCTCGCGCCGCCGGATGTCCGGTCCTGCGGCACGACGAGCGCGTGGATCGGGCCGTACGGCGTGGCGACGACGTCCTCGGCGCCGGTCGGGTGCTCCGCCCACACCGCGAACAGCGGCGCGGCGAGCACGCGGTACTTCGCCCCGGGCGCGAGGTGCAGGCGCGCCGCGGCGGTGCGGCGCTCCTCCACGGGGACCGAGCGGTCGAGCAGCAGGCCCAGCTCGCGCCGGTTGTCCGCGTCCCGCCGGCCGCGCCCGTGCCGGATCCGCACGGCCAGCGCGAGCCGCTCGAGGATGATCGTGTCGTTGGCGTGGGCGGGTCCCTCGCGCTCGAGCCACACCGTGAGGCCGTCGCAGCGGATCGACGAGTCCGGCGGCGGCAGCGCCCGCCCCTCGGCGAGCTCGCCCTTGGGCGTGACCCGCACCGCCCGTGGCGGCAGGTCCTGACAGAACCCCGCGGTGCAGCCCGCGAGCGAGGCGGCGGCGCTGAGCAGGCCGCGGGTGTTGACGTTGCCGACGACGAGCTCGTCGAAGCAGGCGATCACCCGCAGACTCACGCTGGCCTGGGGGTCGAGGGCGGAGATGCGGCCCAGGAGCTCCTGCACGACCACCTCACGACGTCGTTCCGAGGGGCCGAGTGTAGTGGCCCGGGTCACTCGTCAGCACCGGGTCAGTCGGCCAGGATCTTCTCCACCCAGGCGTTGCGGGTGCGGATCATCCCGCGGGCGAGCGCGGTGTGCGAGGCGAAGATGTCGAAGGCGTGGAAGCCGCCCGCCCAGACGTGCAGCTCGGCGTCGCCCCCCGCGGCCCAGATCCGGTCGGCGTAGGCGATCGCCTCGTCCCGGAAGATCTCCGCTGCTCCGACGTCGACGAACGCCGGCGGCAGCCCGCGCAGGTCGGTGGCCCGGGCGGGCGCGGCGTAGGGCGAGACGTCCGGTCCGCCGCGCGCGTCGCCGAGCAGGGCGGTCCAGCCGGTCTCGTTGCTGACCCGGTCCCACACGCCGACTCCGTCGAACTGCCGGGTGGACGGCGTGCCGCCCCGGTCGTCGAGCATCGGGTAGTCCAGCACCTGCCCGCGGAGTGCCGGCCCGCCCCGGTCCCGGGAGGCCAGGGCCGTCCCCGCCGCGAGGCCGCCGCCGGAGCTGGCGCCGGCGACCAGCAGCCGGTCGCGCCGGATCCCGAGCCCCTCGGCGCTCGCGGCGACCCACTCCAGCGCCGCGTAGCAGTCCTCGCGCGGGTACGGGTCGGGGAACTCGGGCGCCAGCCGGTACTCGACGGTCACGAGCACCGCACCCAGCCCGTCGACCCAGTCCAGCACGAGGTCGGCCCCACTGAACCGGTCGCCGAACATCAGGCCGCCGGAGTGCACGAAGAGCACTCCCGGCCGGGGCGTGTCGATCCTCGCCGGCCGCAGCACGGACACGGCGAGCGGGTCCCCGCGATGCCCCGCGATCACGTGCTCGCGCCGCTCGATCGCCCGCCCGCGCAGGGTGTCCTCGATCGGCGGGGAGGCGTACGAGCGGCGCATGAAGGCGATGAGGTCGGGCGTGATCGTCGGTGGGAAGACCCCGCCGACCACGGCCAGGCCGGCCTTCAGCTCCGGGTCGAACTCCGGGCGCGGGACCGCCGTCATCGTCGGGACCTCCCCCGGACGTGCCCGCCGCGGCCGGCGCACCGGCCGCGACGGGCGGGGATCAGAGGGCGGCGTAGAGCGCGGACTCGAAGTCCCCGTAGAGCTTCCAGGCCTCGTTCTCGGTGATGAACGGCAGCGAGTTGGTGTAGATCGACGCACAGACCCCGGACGCGCGGTCGACGAAGAAATGGGTGTTGAACAGCCCCGCCCACGCCCCGGTGCCCGCGCGTCGGCCCCCGGGGACGTCCCGGGTGTTCAGCAGGAGCCCGAGGCCCCACTTCCACCCCGGCCCGACGCGCAGGGCGTCGGTGATCGGCGGGTCGACCGTCGGGATGTCGGCGGGGAAGTCCAGGTCGCCGATCTGGTTGGTGAAGGCGGCGTCGACGGTCTGCTCGCGGAGGATCCGCGTGCCGTCGAGCTCGCCGCCGCGCAGCAGGGCGCGCTCGAAACGGATGTAGTCGCGCGGGGTGGAGTAGAGGCCGTGGCCGCCGGCGTACCAGTCCGGCTGCTGCGGCAGCAGCTCGCCGGCGGAGGTCCAGTTCCCGTCCTCGCCGCGGACGTGCACGGTCACGCAGTTCTCGCGGCGGCCGTCGTCGAGCAGGAACATCGTGTCGTCCATGCCGAGCGGGCCGGTGATGCCCTCCTTGATCACCACGTCCAGGCCCTGGCCGGCGACCGCCTCCACGACCTTGCCCAGCCAGTCCGTGTTGATCCCGTAGACGTACTGCGTGCCGGGGTCCGCGACCAGCGGCGCCTTGAACGCCTCGGCGCCGCCCAGGACGTTCGGCAGGCCCGTGACCTTCTGGTACCTGTCGAGCGCCTCGTTCCAGAACCAGTACCCGAGACCCGACGTGTGCGTGATCAGCTGCTTCACGGTGGCGCGGCTGCCGGCCGGGCGCAGCTTCGGGGTGTCGCCGTCGAAGCCCTCGAGGACCTGGATCTCGGCGAACTCCGGGCAGTAGGTGTCGACGGGCGCGTCGAGCTCGAGCTCGCCCCGTTCGACCTGCTGCAGCGCCGCGGTCGTCGCGACCATCTTGGTCATCGACATGATCCGGAACTGGGTCGAGGTGGAGACCTCCTCGGTGCTCTCGCCGACGATGCGGGGGCCCGCCCCGCCCTCGTAGATGATCCCGTCGCGGTCCGCGGCGATCGCCGCGACGTGCGGCACCGCGCCGGACTCGACCGCCTCCCGCAGGACCCGGTCGATGCCGCTTCCGTCGATGGCAGGACTCATGCTGACCTCCGGTGGTCATGTCGGGGATTCGGGTCGATCGTGCCGACCCGCCGCACCCCGCGGTACCGACGATCACGCGCAGCTTCGGGTGCGGCGCCCGCCATTCGGCGGGTGGGCCCGGCCTGCGCGGGCCAGCGGGACGGCCCGCCGGGTGTGGGACCGGCTGCCGTGCACCCGGTCGACTTCGTGGGACTCGAGGTGGGCATGCCATCAAGCGCACCCGCTCCGGCGAGCTCCGGTTCGACCAGGTCAGACCGTCGCTCCGTTCCAGTGGATCTCCCCGTCCGGCCAGTCCCCCTGGGTGACGGGCAGGACCAGCGTGGTCGTCGTGATCTCGTCGACGAAGGGGCGCGGCTCCGTGGTGTCGTCCGGGGAGTAGACGGCGCGCCGGGGGGCGAGCCTGTGCCAGCCGCCGCGCTCGTAGAAGGCGACGTGGTGCTCGGCGCACATGAGGATGCCGAAGGGCACCGCCAGCTCGCCGAGGAACGCGCGCACCCGGTCGAGCAGCGCCAGACCGACGCCCTGCCGCTGCAGCCCGGGCCGCACCGCCACGAGGCCCACCACCGCGGTCAGCTGGTCCCTCCCGTCGACCTGCAGGAAGCGCCGCAGCACCCCGGCGTGCGCGGCCGGGCCCTCGCCGTCCCAGCCCATGACGCGGGCCTCGGGCCGCACGTAGGACCACGTCCGCACCCCGCCGAAGAACTCGGGGAGGTGTGCGTAGGCCGCGCGGAGCAGGACCGCGAGCTCCGCGTGTTCGCCCATCGTGATCCGGCCCTCGCGACACGCACTCCACTGCACGCCCCGACCCTCGCAGAGATCGCCGTCGACGGCCGGATGGGGCCCTGTTCGGCCCGGTGACACGGCGTGATGATCGTGCGGTGACGCGGGTCCGGAGGGGACGTCGGACACCGGGCGGAGGCACCTCCGGTCTACCGGATCGAGGGGTGTGCTCCACCGGACGCGTGAACGACGGCCGAACGGGGTAGTGCCGGATCATGACCATGGTCGAGGCGAACGAGAGAACGGACGTGGCCGGGCGTCGCGTGGACGGCCGCCCCGCCTCGCTCGTCGCCGCGTTCCGGGACGCCACCTGCCTGCCCGGTCTGCGCGCGTGGCTGCGCGAGCAGCTGGCCCCCACGGACACCCTGCTCGACGCCGAGCTCGTCTGCACCGAGCTCGTGACCAACGCCGTCGAGCACGCGGGCGGGCCGCGGCGGCTGCGGGTCACCGTGCTCGACCGGGTCCGGATGCGCATCGAGGTCGACGACGCCGGCGCGGGCGACCCGCTGACGGTGGGGGAGTCGCGGCTCGGCGCGCACCGGGGCCGGGGCCTGACCATCGTCAACGCGGTCTCGCGCTGGGGCGTCCGCCGCACCCACACCGGCAAGACCGTCTGGGCCACGCTCGAGCTGGCCTGAGAAGAGATATCCGGACGATCGACGAATATCCGGCAACACCGTTTCCGTTCCGGCGCGGCGGGGTAGCCGAAACGTGATCGTCGTGGGCCAGACTCGGTACCGGCGCCGCGCAGCCGGGGGTCCGGCGCCTGCGGCGAGTCCCGATCTGCCTCGCGCGCGCAACTGGGGAGCTACGCGCGCACCCCCGGAGGTACCGCGGTCCGGCCGGCTCGACGGCGGCCGGGCCGCACCCCCGTTCCACTCCTCGTCCACCGCCCTCAGACGGTGTCGCGGGCCGCCGACCGGCCCGCTCCGCGGCCGCTGAACAGGCAGCCGCCGAGGAACGTGCCCTCCAGCGAGCGGTAGCCGTGCACGCCGCCGCCTCCGAAGCCGGCCACCTCGCCCGCCGCGAACAGCCCCGGCACCGGCGTGCCCGCGGCGTCGAGCACCCGGCCGGACAGGTCGGTCTGCAGCCCGCCGAGCGTCTTGCGGGTCAGCACGTGGAGCTTGACGCCGATCAGCGGGCCCGCCTTCGGGTCCAGGATGCGGTGCGGGGACGCCGTCCGGCCCAGCCGGTCGCCGCGATAGCGCCGGGCGTTGTGGATGGCGCTGACCTGCAGGTCCTTGGTGAAGGGGTTGGCCATCTCGCGGTCCCGGGCCACGATCTGCC
Source organism: Pseudonocardia sp. NPDC049154 (assembly GCF_040648315.1). Classification (NCBI taxonomy): domain Bacteria; kingdom Bacillati; phylum Actinomycetota; class Actinomycetes; order Pseudonocardiales; family Pseudonocardiaceae; genus Pseudonocardia; species Pseudonocardia sp. NPDC049154. The sequence continues at coordinate 2,373 of NZ_JBEZDN010000132.1, read as the reverse complement.
GCTCGATCGCCGCCGCGTTCAGCAGCGGCTCGGCGGTCAGCTTGTTCATCCCGTCGACCAGTTCGGCGAGCGTCGTGGCGACCACGAAGTCCTCGCCGCGCTCCTTGAACGCCTCGACGGGCGCGGGGGCGCCGGGACGGATCCGGCCGAGCGTGGCGCGGACGTCCTTCTCGGTGAGATCCGGGTTCTGCTCCGAGCCCGAGAGCGCGAACTCCTTCTCGATGATCTTCTGGGTCAGCACGAACCAGGAGTGGTCGTGGCCGGTGGCGCGCAGCGCCCGCAGCGTGCCGAGCGTGTCGAAGCCGGGGAAGTACGGCGCGGGCAGCCGCCGCCCGGTGGCGTCCAGCCAGATCGAGGACGGCCCCGGCAGGATCCGGATCCCGTGCCCGGCCCAGACGGGGGTGTGGTTGCGGATGCCCTCGGTGTAGTGCCACATCCGGTCGCGGTTGACGATCCGCCCGCCCGCCGCCTCGGTGATGCCGAGCATTCGGCCGTCGACGTGCGCGGGAACGCCCGTGACCATGTGCTCCGGCGGGGTGCCGAGCCGCGCCGGCCAGTTCGCGCGGACCAGGTCGTGGTTCGCGCCGATCCCGCCCGAGGTCACGATCACCGCCTGGGCCTTCAGCTCGAAGGTCCCGGTCTCGACGCGTGAGCTGGCCGCCCCGCGGGCGGCCGGGCTCGGCTCGAGCACGGCGCCCGACACGCCGTCGACCACCCCTCCGGTCCTGGTCAGGGCGTCGACGCGGTGCCGGAACCGCAGCTCGACCAGGCCGGCGCGCTCGGCGTCGTGCACCGCCGTGGCGAACGGCTCGACCAGGCCCGGCCCGGTGCCCCACGTGACGTGGAAGCGCGGGACGGAGTTGCCGTGCCCGTCGGCGAGGTAGCCGCCGCGCTCGGCCCACCCGACCAGCGGAAACCAGCGCACGCCGAGCCCGTGCAGCCAGGCCCGCTTCTCGCCGGAGGCGAAGTCGACGTAGGCGGTGGCCCACTGCCGGGCCCAGAAGTCCTCCCCGGCCGGGTCGTCGACCTCCCGGTCGAAGCCCGCGCTGCCCAACCAGTCCTGCAGGGCCAGCTCGGCGGAGTCCCGGATGCCCATCCGGCGCTGCTCGGGGGAGTCGACGAGGAACAGCCCGCCGAACGACCAGAACGCCTGGCCGCCCAGGTTCGTCTCCGGCTCCTGGTCGACCAGTACGACCTTGCGGCCCGCGGTGGCGAGCTCGGCGGTCGCGACGAGACCGGCCAGCCCGGCCCCCACGACGATCACGTCGGCGTTCACGGTCCCACCCTGGCCCCCGCCGCTCCCGGCGGCAATCCCGACATTTCGCACCCACCGATGAGTTCGGCCGCCCGACCGGGTCGGCCCTCGTGACACCGATCCGAGGAGGAGACCCATGACCCTGCCGGAGATCGTGACCCGGGAGGAGTGGCGCGCGGCCCGCCTGGCGCTGCTGGAGCGCGAGAAGGAGCTGACGCGGGCGCGCGACGCGCTGAGCGCCGACCGCAGGCGGCTGCCGATGGTCGAGGTCGAGAAGGACTACGTGTTCACCGGGCCCGACGGCGAGGTCGGCCTGCTCGACCTGTTCGAGGGCCGCCTGCAGCTGCTGGTCGGGCACTTCATGTTCAAGCCGGAGTGGGAGGACGGGTGCCCGAGCTGCTCCGCGGGCGCCGACGAGGTCAACGAGGGGCTGCGGGAGCACCTCGCGGTCCGGGACACCACGCTGGCCTACGTCTCGCGCGCGCCGCTCGAGAAGATCGAGCGGTACAAGGGGAAGAAGGGCTGGACCTTCCCCTGGTACTCGTCGTACGGCAGCGACTTCAACTACGACTTCCACGTGACGCTCGACCCCGCCGTCGCGCCCGTCGAGTACAACTTCCGCACCGCGGAGGAGCACGCCGCGGCCGGCACGGGCTACTACGTGGAGGGCGACTTCCCGATCGAGGGGCCGGGCCTGTCCTGCTTCTTGCGGAACGGCGAGCGCATCTTCCACACCTACTCGCAGTACGCCCGCGGCGCCGAGTGGACCGGCGGCTCCTACGCCTTCCTGGACCTCACCGCCCTCGGGCGGCAGGAGGAGTGGGAGGAGCCGAAGGGGCGGTCCGCGGCCGCACGGCGCACCGGCCCGAGCTTCGCGGGCTGAGAGTTCTCATCTTTTCGACGTGCGTCCGTCCAACCGCGTAACGCCGGTCCCTCACCGCACGAGGTATGGGCACACCGCGTGTTGCTGGGGAGCGAACACGCGCTGCCGGGCGCCGCGATCCGGACCCTCGGGAGGATCGCGCGGGAACCGGCTCGTCCGGACCCGTCCGCCACTCGAATCTGCACGTACGTCGCCCGTTGTCTGTCCCTGATCTTCTGATGGGTGACGGGTCGGG